>MIDA01000012.1 GCA_001830045.1 Tenericutes bacterium RIFOXYA12_FULL_35_10
GTTCTGTTTCAAGTATATTAACAAGTGATGTTGTTTGAACGCTTGATAGTGCAACAGCTGATTCAATATTTTCTAAAACAGGGGTTTCTGTAACTGGTGGTATTTCGGTTTCACCAATGAACAAGAACACAGCAAATACGGTCGTCATTAAGAATAGGAATGAAGTGAGTAAAGGTTTGAAGTTGAATAACCGTCTAGGTTGTTCAATGGTCTCTACTTGTTTTTGTGGTAAAAACTTAGCACGAGCAATGATTTCTTCTGAAAAATCTTTAACTTCAACTTTCATTGCTTTTTCTTTAATGAGTTCTTTCATTTCTTTATTTGTCATCTTGTTCACCTACTTTCTCTTTAAGTTTTTTGATTGCTTTATTATAAATCCATAAGACGGTTCCTAACGGTTTTTTAGTGATTGAGGCGATCTCTTTAAATTTAAGATCATTGATTGCATGCATAACGACGACTTCGCGTTCTGATGAATCTAGGTAATCAAGGAGTTTAAAGATATCGTCATCATCATCTTGTGTGATCGTATCTTCAGAAGGTAATGTTTCAAATATCTCTTCTGATCTAACCTCTTTTTTTCTCTCATGATAAAGGTCGATTGCTAAATTTCTTCCAATTTGCGTTAAATAAGCATGTGGATTTGATCCTTCTTTGACATGGTCAATTTTTTCTAGAAATTTCATATACGTATCTTGAACCAAATCTTCAGCTAAGCTTTGATCTTTAATGATGGTAAGGATGGCGAAAAACACTTGCTGTTTGGTCAAGCGATAGAAGACATCAAAGCGTGCATAATTATGTTGTTTTAGTTCTTTGATAATGTCATATATCTGTTCCATAATTTCCCCTTACATCATATATACTCTTTTACTTACTCTTTTATTGGTGATATTTTCATTTTACTTTAAAAAGAAGAAAAACACCCTCGATTGAAGGGTGTTTCGTTTAATTAGCAACAATGTTAATCAGTTTTTTAGGAACGACAATCACTTTTCTAACTGTCAAACCTTCTAAATGTTTGGATACATTAGGATTCTCTAATGCCAATGTTTTCACTTCTTCATCTGATAAATGGATATCGATCATAAAGCGTCCTCTAAGTTTACCATTCACTTGGACGACCATTTCGACTTCATCAACATGCAAGTAAGCTTCATTAAAGGTAGGCCAATCTGAATAAATGAGTTCTTCATTTTGTTTTAGGATTTCTTTATTGATTTCTTCAGTGATATGAGGACATACTGGATTTAAAAGTTTTAAGAAACTTCTTGCTTGATCTTTACTGATGGTTTGTTGTTTATAGACTTCATTCACAAAAATCATCATTTGACTGATCGCTGTGTTAAACGCTAGTTTTTCATAATCTTCAGTCACTTTTTTAATCGTTTGATGAAGTGGTTGTCTTAACTCAAGATTTTCTTCTTTCGTAATAGGGAACTCAAACATCCGCCATACACGATCTAAGAATTTTTTAGAGCCATTGAGTGACTCAGTAGACCATGGTTTTTCTGCATCAAGCGGTCCCATAAACATTTCATAGAGTCTAAGTGAATCTGCCCCATGAGATTCAATGATTTCATCTGGATTGACGACATTACCTCTGGATTTACTCATCTTTAAATGATCTGATCCTAAAATCATGCCTTGATTAAATAAGCGTTTGAATGGTTCTTTAACAGAAACAATACCTAGATCATATAAAAATTTTGTCCAAAATCTCGAATACAGTAAGTGACCAACCGCATGTTCAGTTCCGCCAATATAAAGGTCAACAGGTAACCATTTGTCTAATGCTTTTTTCGCTTCTTCTGAATTAAGCGGTAACATACCTAAATGATTTTTTAAGATGTAACCCATGAAATACCAAGAACTACCTGCAAGCTGTGGCATGGTGTTCGTATCTCTTCTACCTTTGATGCCATCCTGGTTCACATAGAGCCAGTCATGTGCATTTGCGAGTGGTGATTCGCCAGTGCCACTCGGGCGAATATTTTTTAAAATAGGAAGTTCAAGTGGAAGATCATCATCTTCAAGGATATGAATTTGACCATCCTCATCGTAGATCACTGGGAAAGGTTCACCCCAATAACGTTGACGTGAGAACACCCAATCTCTAAGTTTATACGTGCTATGACCATAACCTTGTTTGGTTTTCTCAAGGAAATCAATAATCTTTAATTTTGCATCTTCATTGTATAAACCATCAATAATACCTGAATTATAGTGGATACCGTCACCGGTAAATGCTTTTTCTGATTCACCTTGAATTACTTCAACGATATCAAGTCCATGAATTTGAGCAAACTCAAAATCTCGATCATCATGCGCAGGAACAGCCATCACGGCACCTGTTCCATAATGAGGTAAAACATAATCAGCAATCCAAATCGGAATCTTTTTATGATTTAAAGGATTTATCGCATAAGAACCTGTGAAAACACCTGTTTTTGTTTTATCAAGTGCACGATCCATATCATTTTTCATTTTTGTAGCTTCAATATACTGTTTTACGGATTCCATTTCATCTTCAGCTGTAATATGTAAGACTAAAGGATGTTCTGGTGCTAACACACAGTAGGTAGCTCCATAAATGGTATCAGGACGTGTTGTAAAAATCTCAAATTGTTCTTCTGATTGATCAACTGCAAAAGTAATCATCGCACCTGTTGATTTACCAATCCAGTTGCGTTGCATTTCTTTTAAGTGTTCTGGCCACTCTAAAGCCTCTAAATCTTCTAGTAAACGATCAGCATACGCAGTGATGCGTAATACCCACTGGCGCATCGCCTTTTTAACAACGGGGTACTGACCACGCTCAGATACCATTTTGCCATCGACCATTTCGATTTCATCGTTTGCTAAAACAGTTCCTAAACCTTCACACCAATTGACTTCAACATCTTTTAAAACAGCAAGTCCGTGTTCATAAAGTTTTTTGAAAATCCATTGTGTCCATTTGAAATAACCAGGATCCGCAGTAGCAAATTCTCTATCCCAGTCAATCCCTTTACCAGATTCAATAATTTGACGTTTAAATGTTTCAATATTTTGATAGGTAAAAGATCTTGGATCTTTACCTGTTGATAATGCGTATTGTTCTGCAGGCAAACCAAAAGCATCCCATCCCATCGGATGAAGCACATTAAAGTTTTGCATACGTTTGAATCTGCTCATAATATCAGTAGCTGTGTACCCTTCAATATGACCTACGTGAAGTCCTGATGCTGAAGGATAAGGAAACATGTCTAAAACATAATACTTTTCCTTATAGCGGTCTTCTGAGGTCTTAAAGAGTTTGTTTTCGTACCAATACGTCTGCCATTTTTTCTCGATATTCTTATAGTCGTAATACATGATGGATACCTTCTTTCAATGCTATTTCTATTATAGTAGAAAACCGCATTTTTTCCAACAAAAAAAGGGATTTTGTTATCCCCTTTTGTTTTTTACTTAGCTGCTTCGATGTACTTAACTAAATCGCCAACTGTTTTAATACCTTGTGCTTGTTCATCACTCACTTGGATATTGAATTCATCTTCAATGTTCATAATTAATTCAACAGCATCAATTGAGTCAGCTCCAAGATCTTCTGCAAGGCGAGATCCCAAGGTTACTTTTTCAGCAGGTACATTTAATTCTTCGACAATCATTTCTTTTACACGTTCAAATATCACGTTCATATCCTCCTTGTTTCAGCAATGTTATTATAAGCCACTTTGGTGAAAAAGTCAATTTCGATTTTTTATATTTTTTGAACTTCAAAGTTTTTTATCAATGTGAACGTTTTCTTTTTACTTTTTTATTAATTGACTTGCAATATATTTCATGTATGTTAAAATACTTTCCATGAAGCAAAGCTTGATGCAAAGATGAGGGAAACCTCTGAGTATAGTGTATACAAAGCCAGCTTTGGCTTTTTTTAATTTGAAAAGGAGAGATTGACATGAAGAAATTAGTTTTAGTCATGTTTACTGCATTGATCACATTGGGTCTTGCAGCTTGTACAAATACGTCGAATGTATTTGATTTTATTTTGGATGAATCTTATGATTCATTTGTTACGATGGCAACATCAGCTGATTATGCACCTTATGAGTCGATTGCTGAAGGTCCAGATGGTAAGAACACTGTTGTTGGTGTTGATATTGAAATTGCGAAGGAAATCGCACGTGCTTTAGGTAAGAATTTACGTGTTATTCATAAGAATTTCGACTTTTTGGTTGAAGATGTTCGTAGTGGTAAAGTGGATTTTATCATTGCAGGTATTACACCTACACCATCTAGAGCAGAAATTATTGATTTTTCTAAATCTTATTATACAGAAGCATCTGTTGAACAAGTCTTGTTGATCCATGAAGATAATGTAGCTCAATATCCTACAATTGAATCACTTAATCAAGCTGGTTTACGCATAGGTGCTCAAACAGGTACGATTCAAGTTGAATTTGCACAGCTTTTCACACCAAATGCAACTTTAAAAGTGATTAGCGACATCAATGAACTGATGAATAATTTAAATAATAAGCAAATTGACGGACTTTTCACAGAAGGCCCTGTTGCAGATGCAAGAATTAATGGTGGTGCATCTTTTGTTAAACTTATATTAGATGAAGCCTTAGATTATGAAGGAAATGCTGTTGGTGTTAAAAAGGGTAATGTTGAGTTACTCAACGTGATTAATGCAGTGATTGATCAACTGATTGCAGATGGTCAAATCCAAATTTGGTTAGAGCAGTATTCAGCATGATTCTACTAAACTTCTCATTTCTAGAAAACCCATATAGCATCAGTCTTTTGATGCAAGGGCTAGGTATGACTTTACTCCTAGCTTTTTTAGCTGTCGCTATGGGAAGTGTTTTAGCACTCATACCTGCATTAATGCGCCTATCCCCGTATAAAGCACTTCGTGTTCCAGCAACATTTTATGTAGAGATTATTCGTGGCACACCGATGCTTGTACAAGTGTTATTGATTTATCAACTACTCAATATACCACTTCTTTTAATTGGTGGTATTGATATGGGAAGTTTTGTTCCTGGATTAGTTGCACTTCTAATTAATAGTTCAGCCTACATTTCAGAAATTATTCGTGGTGGTATTTTAGCAGTTGATAAGGGTCAAGGTGAAGCAGCTAGATCTTTAGGTCTTTCTGAATCCCAAACCATGAGACATATCATTTTACCTCAAGCGATCAAACAAATATTTCCTGCACTTGGAAATGAATTTGTAACCATTATTAAAGAAACATCGATTTTTATGTATTTAGGTATTGCTGAATTGATGTATCAAATCGGCATCTTAAAAGCAAGTTCACCCGCAGTGACTGAACTTTATATTACAGCAGGTATTCTTTATTTAATCCTAACATACCCACTTTCCAAATTGATGAATTTTATAGAACGGAGATTAAGACATGCAGACGCCAAATAACCCTATTATTCAAATCAATAGCCTTGTTAAGACATTTAAAGGCACATTGCATGCACTTGCTGGTGTAGATTTAACGATTCAAAAAGGTGAAGTTGTCTCTATTATTGGACCATCAGGTTCAGGTAAATCGACACTGCTTCGCTGCATGAATTTAATGGAAGTTCCAACTTCCGGTGTTGTCATCTTTGAAGGTGAAGAATTATCGATTAAAAGCAAGCGTATTAATCAACTTCGTGAAAAAATGGGTATGGTTTTCCAATCGTTTAATTTGTTTCCTCATTTATCAGTCAAAGATAATATCACACTTTCACCTAAATTGATTAAACACTTAAGTGATGAAGATGCAAATTTACTTGCTCAAAAACTTCTTCAACAAGTTGGTTTATCAGAAAAAATTGATGCCTACCCGAATCAGTTATCGGGTGGACAAAAACAAAGAGTTGCGATTGCGAGAGCTTTAGCCATGAACCCTGATGTCATGTTATTCGATGAACCCACATCTGCACTTGATCCAGAGATGGTCGGTGAAGTTTTACAAGTTATGCGAGATCTTGCCAAACAAGGTATGACCATGGTGATTGTCACCCACGAAATGAGCTTCGCTAAAGAAGTTTCTGATCGTGTCGTCTTTATGGCTGAAGGGCAAATTGTAGAAATCAATTCACCTGAACTTATGTTTACGAAACCTAAAGAAGAACGCACAAAACAGTTTTTAAAAAGAGTCAATATTATTTAAATAAAAGAGACCATATCTGAAGACAGATGTGGTCTTTTTAGTTGTTTAATTTTAAAACTTATCTGGAAATATACCGTCTTGAACAAGACGTCTAAAATCCCAATTGCGGTGTGATTCTCTTTCAATTTTATAACTCCAAAAGTAATAACCAAAGCCATGTGAGTAAGCATACAGTTGTAGATCTGCGAGCAATTTGGTATATAGTTTTTCATCAAAATGTTCAGTTTTTGTCATTTTATCGAAATTCATACCCAAAGACCATTCCCCAACAATAACTCTAACAAACAGTGATAACGATTTGATCATCGGAATACGCTCATTTAAGATAATATTGATATGATCTTCAAATGTACCCGAGATAAGTTTAGGATCAAAACAGTGATATAAATGAACATCAAATGCAATGTTTTTCATCTTGTTGGACTCAAAAAATGAGTTCCATGAAGGATCTTTAGGACGAAACGCATCATGAAAGACAATGAGTTTATCCGTATGCTTACGAATTCTTTGATACGCTCTTGCATAAAAACCTTGAATGATTGACATATCGATGGAAGTAAATGGTTCATTTAATACTTCAATGCCCATAAATGAGGGATGTGATTGGAATTCTAGTACGATCTTTTCAAGTTTATCAACCGTTAATTCGATATTTCGATCAAATAAGTGCCATGTCATGACACCTTCAATACCCCCGTTGTCAAAACCATTTTGACAACCTGGTGCTGTATGAAGATCGAGTAAAACATCAAGTCCAAGTTCTGATGCCCATTTCATCGCTTGATGAATAAAAGGTGTTGAACTGAAATAAGGTTTTTCTCCTTCAAACCACCACGGAATAGGAAGCCTTAATGAATTAATACCTGCACGTTTTAAATAAACGAAATCTTCTTTTGTAATAAATGTACACCAATGCTTTTCTAAATCTTTTTTCGCTTTCGGGTTTAATGTGACGAAGCCTGTCTCATCTTTGGATTGAATGCCAGAAAAAAGTTCTGGTTTCATCCAAGATTCTAATACAAACCATCCACCTAAATTAACACCTTTGATCATTTCTATATGCCTCCATAAAAAAAGGATAGTAGAACTATCCTCGTTTTCCATGATATCCTCTACCATATAATAGTGTAAACGATTTCATCTTATTTAGCAAGTTTTCATTTAAATCTTCATTAACCATACGCCATTTCCAGTTGTTACCGGTTGTTGAAGGTATATTCATACGTGCTTCCATGCCTAAGGATAACCAATCTTGCATCGGAATGATCGCTGTATCTGCAACACAAGATAAAGTCGCTTTAATCAAACTATCAACTGGATTTCCCGTTGTATGATTGATATATGCAAGGCAATACTCTAAATCATGTTTGGGAAGCTTTTCAAACCATTGTGCTGTTGTTTCATTATCGTGTGTGCCTGTATAAGCGATGACATTACGTTCATAAAGATGTGGAATATAATCACTTTCTTCTCTGGAATCAAAAGCAAATTGCAAAAGTTTCATGCCAGGAAAACCTGTCGTTTTTAATAATTTTCTTACATCGTCAGTGACAACACCTAAATCTTCAGCAATAATATTCACATCGCCTAATTGACGTTTAATGACGTTAAATAAGTCAATACCTGGACCTTTTTTCCAAACCCCTAAGACAGCTGTTTTATGACCATAAGGAATTGAAAAATAGTTTTGGAATCCGATGAAGTGATCAATTCTGATCATATCAAAGAGTTTCATTGATGCTTGAACGCGATCAACCCACCAAGCGTAATCATCTTTGGCAAGATGATCCCAATCATATAATGGGTTTCCCCAAAGTTGTCCATCTTTAGAAAAATTATCGGGTGGAACACCTGCTACTTCAATTGGCATACGCTTTTCATCTAAGTAGAAATAATTAGGATTTGCCCATACATCAGATGAATCATATGATACATATATAGGCATATCACCCACTAATTTAATACCTTTTTGGTTGGCATAGACTTTGACATCATGATATTGTTCGAAGGCTTTAAATTGTAAGAATTCATAAAAGACAATGTCTTCTTGAAGTAAATCTTTGTAATGCGCCATGGTTTCTGGTTTTCGTAATCTTAAATCTTCTTCCCATGTTTCCCAGGATGCACCTTGGTGATGCATTTTAAGAGCCATAAATAAAGCGTAATCTTGTAACCATTTACGCTCATCAAAGGTAAATTGTTGGAACTTATAATCATTTCTGTTAAACCGTTGAAATGCTTTTCTTAACACAATAAAACGTTCTTCGTATAATTCTTTATATTCGACATAACGATTAGAGTAGAAAGTTGATTTGATATCTTCTTCTTTGAGTAAACCTTCTGAAATCAGACGATTAAGATCGATAAAGTAAGGATTATTTGCAAAAGCGGAAAATGTTTGATAAGGTGAATCCCCATAAGATGTTGGTCCAAGGGGTAAGATCTGCCAATAGGTTTGTTCTGCTTGATGTAAAAAATCGATAAAGTCATAGGCCGCTTGACCGAAACTTCCCATACCATAAGGGCTAGGAAGGCTTGAAATATGAAGTAATACGCCGCTTCTTCTCATAGAATCTCCTTTACCTTGAATACGATTGATTCATAGGGTTTTAATAATATTTTCTGATCTTTGATGTTTGTTTTTGGATAATTAGTTATAAGTGTTTCAACAATTTCATAAGGACTTACATCAAAGCTTTGTTTTTTTCTTGAAAAAGAATTGATAATCAGTAACGTTTGATCTTGAAATGTTCTTTTATAGACATAAAGTTCATCGTTTGTTTCTATAAGTTCAAAATCTCCCAATGTGATTACATCATGCTGAATTGAAAACCTTCTTAATTGTATCAGTTTTTGATAGTGATACCATAAAGAGTTTTGATTTTTTAGTTGTTTTTGAACATTTACCTTTTTATAATTCGGATTTAATAGAGGAATTGGTTTTTGGTAAGAAAACCCTGCGAAAAGTTTATTTGACCATTGCATTGCAGTGCGTGCATTATCTCTTGAACGAAGACCTGCTCTTTTAAGCGCTTTAACTGGATCATCTGGCTCTTGTTCAAGATAATATTGATAGGCTGCAATCGATGAAACATCATTGAATTGTGCAGCATCATCAAACGGGTAATTGGTCATACCAATCTCTTCGCCTTGATAAATAAAGGGTGTTCCTCGCATCATATGTAATACGGTAGCAAGCATTTTACCAGATTGCAGTGGGTATTTATAATCACCATAGTGACTTATAAGTCTTGGTTGGTCATGATTTAACCAGTTCAGAGGTAACCAACCTCGATCTTTGAATGCAGTTTGCCAAGCATTGAATACGGTTTTTAAATCTTTAACATTGGTTTTAAGTTTTTTGGGATTAATAATATCGGATAAATTATTACACCAGTTGTGATCAAAACTGAAAACCATGGATAGTTCATTCGAATCAAACGCACTATAGTTGAGACCAGATTCGATGGATGCAGATCCACCCACTTCACCAATAGCAACACAGTCATGCACTGAAAACACTTCTTGATTTAGTTTCTTTAAATAATCGTGCACTTTGGGTAAATTTGAAAACTTAAACCAATCTAAAGGATATTTTTCGTTTGGAAGTGCTTTAGCATCTTCAAAAGGTGCACGATCTAAATGTGAAACTGCATCTAATCTAAACCCATCAACACCCCAGTTAAGCCACGTTTTCGCAACTTCAATCATGGCATCTTGTACTTTTTCATTTTTCCAGTTTAAATCAGGCATTTTGTTCGAAAATATTTTCATGTAGTAACTATCCGTTACCTCATCATATGCCCATGCGCTACCACCGAAAAAAGAGCCCCAGTTTGTTGGTTCAATCTTATGACCATCAACTGTTCTACCATCATGCCAAATATAGTAGTCGCGATATGGGTTGTCTTTAGATTTTCTTGATTCAATAAACCATGGATGTTCATCAGAGGTATGGTTTAACACATAGTCAAGAACAATTTTAATGCCTTTTTCATGAGCTTGTTTAATCAGTTCATGCACATCTTCCATCGATCCAAACATTTCTTGGACATCAAAATAATTTCTAACATCATACCCATTATCATCCATCGGAGAATCATAAAAAGGGCAAATCCAGATCAGATTAACGCCAAGTTCTTTTAAGTAATCCAGTTTTTCAATAATGCCTTTTAAATCACCAATACCATCACCGTTTGAGTCATAAAAACTCTTGGGATAGATTTGGTAACCGACACTTTCCATCCACCACTTCTGATGCATGAATAAAACCTCATTTCACATAAACATTGTATCATAGATGATACATGGACTAGATAATGTGAGCGGTTTCACATTATGGGTTATTTTTTTAGTGCTATAATGTTTTTGGTGATGAAATGGATATACATGCGCTTTACCATCGTCCAAAATCTGAATATGCTTATGCATATGACGCTAAGACACTTCATATTCTTCTGAGAACGAAGAAAGATGAACATCAAAAAGTCTATTTAAGATATGGCGATCCCTTTATGTGGGAAAAACAAAATCATGGTTTATCAACGTGGGTCTTCCAAGAAGTATCCATGACTAAACGTTATCATACAGAGATCTATGATTACTTTTTTGTTGCTATTAAACCTGATTTTTTACGCACTAAATATGCATTTATTCTTGATGGTGAGCATCAAAGATATCTTTACGGAGCTCGCGGTTTATCCAAAGTTACAGAACATGACCAAAACGATTTAAGTCTCTACTTCAATTTTCCTTATCTACATACTGAAGACCTGCATCAGACGCCATCTTGGGTTAAAGATCGTATATGGTATCAGATTTTTCCTGATCGTTTCCAATCAAGTGATCATAGCGTGATGCAAACCTGGATGACAAAACTCGTAAATAATAAAGATCACCTTGGTGGAAACATTAAAGGTATCACACAAAAACTTGCCTATCTTGATGATCTTGGAATTAATGGTATTTACCTAACACCGATTTTCACATCACCTTCTGTCCATAAATACGATACAACAGATTATCTTTCGATTGATCCTCATTTTGGAACATCTGATGATTTTAAAAACTTTATTAAAGAAGCACATGCTTATGGGATTAAAGTGATCTTAGATGGTGTTTTTAACCATTGTGGCTTCTTTCATCCTTTTTTCCAAGATGTCATTAAACGTGGTGAACAAAGTATTTATAAAGACTGTTTTTACATTGAATCATTTCCAGTTATTAATTTCCCTCTTAGTGATGAGGGTAAACCTCAAATGAAGCCAGGTACGAAACTCAATTATCAAACATTTGCGTTTCAACCTAGCATGCCTAAATGGAATACAGCTCATCCTTTAGTTGAATCCTATTTACTCGATGTGATACGTCATTGGATTGAAGTTTATGATATTGATGGGTGGCGTCTCGATGTATCAAATGAACTTTCTCATGATTTTTTAAGAAAAATCAAATCAACGGCACGACAAGCTAAAAAAGAGTCATTTATCCTTGGAGAAAACTGGGACCAATCTCTACCTTGGCTTTTAGGTGATCAACTAGATAGTGTCATGAATTATGAACTTAGCTATGCGATATGGCATTTTGTCAATCAAGAGATCTCATCCAAACAAATGATCAACCAAATCAACACACTCTATGCAACAACCCCAGATCACGTGATGAATCATATGTTTAATCTGATTGGTAGCCATGATACGATTCGCATTAAAAATCGTTTCCAACAAAACCATAAAAAGGTTGAAATCGCATTTTTACTCATGATGTTAAACCGTGGAACGCCTATGATTTATTATGGTGATGAGTGTGGCTTACCTGGTGAAAAAGATCCTGATAATCGTAGACCCATGTTATCTGAAGAGCACATGGACAAACAGCTTATACATCACATAAAGTTGTTGATTAAAATGAGAAAAACATATAAAGAACTCATCGAGCAAGATTTTAATTTTATTAAATCTGATCTACTCATATTCACGAAATCCAAAAATAATCAAACACTTCTTTGTTTGATTAATCCAAGTCATCAAACTTCCATTAAACTTCCTGAAACTGTTTATGGAACGTACCGAAATCTCTTAGATAACGAACTTATCGAAATTCGTGATACAATCAAAGTAGATGAAAATAGTTACTTTCTTTTACTTAAGGAGGATAAATCATGAAACCTACCATTCGTGATGTTGCTAAAAAGGCAAATGTCAGTGTTTCAACCGTTTCGCGTGTCATTAATCAAAAGGGTTATGTTCACGAAGAAACCAAAGTTTTAGTGAATAAAATCATCGATGAACTAGGTTTTATACCTAATCAATTAGCGCGATCACTCACAAACCGTAGTTCAAAAATTATTGGTGTGATCGTACCACATATTGGACCATCCTTTTATGGTGAACTTTTAGAAGGTATCGAGTCACAAGCTTCTGCTTATGGCTATAAAATCATGTTTTGCCATACACAAGATGATCCAGATAGAGAACTAGAATATTTGAAATTCTTTGAACAATATAATATCGAAGGTCTCATTATCGCATCCAACTTTTCAAATCGTGATAAACTACAAGAGCTTAACATTCCTGTTGTGACTGTCGATCATATTTTAGATGAAAATATTCCATCCATTACGTCTGACAATGTTAAAGGTGGAGCGCTTGCAGCTAAGAAACTCATTTCAACGGGTTGTAAAACAATTTTAGTTTTTAGAGGTCCTTCATTTTTACTCACAACCATGGAGCGAACCATTGGTTTCTTAAATGAACTTAAAGCACATCAACTTTACGCAGACATCTTTGACTTTGACTTAATTAGTCCTGATGTTAAACTGATTGAAGAAGTTTTAAGAAATAACCCCAACGTCGATGGTATCTTTGCATTCTCTGATACGCTTGCATTAACTGCTTTAAATATAGTTCAAAAATTAGGTAAAAAAGTACCTGATGATGTACAAATTGTTGGTTATGATAATACGCCTTATTCAAAATGGGTGACACCTTCGATTACAACCATCCATCAATCCGTTAATTTCATGGGTAAACAATCATTTATTAACTTAACTCGTCTTATTCGTGGTGTTGAACTTGATAGTTTACATGATATTATCGATGTTAAATTGATTGAACGAGAAACAACCAAATCCTAATATGAAAATCTCACTCTTATTGAAGGGTGAGATTTTTTTTATTTTTGTGTTCTTTTGTATTGAAAGATCATACCTGACAAAGGTCCTAATTTGGGTTTAATAAAATACTTAAACTGGTTCTTATCACCCTTAATTGTTTTAAGTTCTACACCATTAAATTGATTACTACCAAAATAGATGTCTTTATCACTATTGAGTATTTCTACCCATGTTCCACGATGTGGAACACCTATATCATAGGTTTGATGAACATTTGGTGTCATATTTAAAACAATAAGCAATGTTTCTTTTTCACCGCGTCTAATAAATGCAAATACACTTTGATCTTGATCATCAACGATCGACCATTCAAATCCTTTGGGATCATGATCATATTGATAGAGTGCAGGATGGTGACGGTATACTTGAGCTAAATCTCTAAAATAGCGATTTGCTTTTTGATGAGCAGGAAAATCAAAGAGATTCCAATCGATTTCACCTTGGAAGGCCCACTCAGAAAACTGTGCAAACTCTTGTCCCATAAACAGTAATTTCTTACCTGGATGCGTCATCCAAAGCGTTAACAAGAGTCTCCAATTTGCCATTTTTTGAAAGTAATCACCTGGCATTTTATTGACGAGTGAACCTTTCATATGTACAACTTCATCATGTGAAAAGGGAAGTACAAATTGTTCGTTAAAGGCATATACAAGGCCAAATGTAATCTTATGATGATGGAATTTACGATGAATAGGGTCTTCTTTAAAATATCTTAAAACATCATTCATGAAACCCATATTCCATTTGTAGTTAAAACCCATACCACCCGTATCTACTGGATGTGTAACATGTGGATAATCGGTTGAGTCTTCTGCCATTAAAAGCATGCGGTCATCTTTGCCAAAAAGATGAAATGAGAGTTGTCTGATAAAGTTAATCGCATCATGATTAACACCTTTATCCCTGTTACCTAAATAGTAAATCAGATTGGATACAGCGTCAATACGGTAGCCATCAACGTGGAAATATTCCATCCAAAATGTTAATGCAGATAACATAAAACTGCAGGTGATTCCTTTAGAAAAATCGAGGTTATCTGTTCCCCATGTCACATTTTCTCTTCTGTCAGCATCATTAAACTCATAGAGTGGTGTGCCATCAAAGAATGATAATCCATGCGCATCACGGCAAATATGGCCTAAAACCCAGTCCATAATAACACCGATTCCCGCTTGGTGAAGTCGGTCAATCATATACATTAAATCCATGGGTACACCAAATCTTGATGTTGCTGCAAAAAATCCAGTTCCTTGATAACCCCATGAATCATCTAGGGGATGCTCATAGACAGGCATCAGTTCAATATGCGTAAATCCTTGATCTTTCACATAAGATATCAGTTCATCAACCACTTCATTATATGGTTTAAATGCACCAAACTTACGACGCCATGAACCTAAATGAACTTCATAAATCAAAAGGGGTTCTTGATAGCTCTTCTTCTTTAAATATTGCCAATCCTGGTCTTTCCAATGATATCCATTGATTTCATAGACCTTAGATGCAGTACCTGGTCTAACTTCTGCGTAATAGCCAAATGGGTCAGCTTTTAAAATGATTTTCCCTGAAGGTGTATGTATTTCATACTTATACATCTTATACGATAAATCACCTGGAACCTCAATTCTAAAAAAACCCATATGATGAATTTTGGTTAATACATGCTTCCAACCTTCATACTGATTAAATTCACCAACTAGTCTTACTTCTTTAGCATTTGGTGCGTAAACGGTAAACTCTGTAGAGACAATGATACCTTTTTCGTTTTTTAAGAGATGTGCTCCTAAAAATGAGTGCAGTCTATCATGTCTTCCCAGTAAGAACTCATTGACATCATGATCTGAAATCAAACGCATACCACCACTCCTTTATTTTTTAACTTTGATGATATAAATACCAGGTTTATCAACGTAAAAATCGGTCTCTTCAGTAAGTACAGATTGTGAAGGAAATATGAGATCTCCTTCATGAAGTGAGAACTTTTCAATACCTGATTCACATTTGATATAGTGAATCAGTTTTTCTTTATGGTTTTCAAGCTCATAGATAATGGTTTGTTGTTCTCTACGAATTGAAATGTTTGATGCATAGGTATGGTTTCGATAAAGTTTGTGTTGTTTTCTAATTTTTAAAAGCTTTTTTAATTTATCTACGGCTTCTGCTTTAGGATTCCATGTGATTTGATTGATTTCATCTGGGCTATTATAGGAATTTTCAACTCCCATTTTACTTCGATAAAATTCTTGGCCTGCATGATAGAAAGGTATACCTTGTGAAATCGCAATCAAATGATTCGCAAAATCTTGACAAACCTTAAATGAATCACGTTCAAAGCCACATGATAGAAGCATTTTATCATAATAGGTCATGTTATCATGACATTCAACATAGTTAATGGATTGATTGGGTGATAAAAACATTGATGGACTACCGATAATCGCATCCATTGCTTTTGTCATCAAGTTTTTATTTCCCATGGTATAGCCTAAACCTTGACCATGAAGTTCACCTTTCATCGTATTTCGATAAAAGTCATTAAAATGTGCAAATGTCGGAAATGATGATTGATTGTGCATCGATGCTCTTACTTTAGAGGTAAGTTCAGATGTCATGTGCCACCCTTCACCATAAAGCATGATGGAAGGATGTCTATCTTTAAGCTCTTTTTCGATTATTTTCATCGTGTCTAAATCAATTAAACCCATCAAATCAAATCGAAATCCATCAATTTGAAATTGTTCGGTAAAATGAATCAAACTGTCAATAATCAGTTTTCTTACCATGTAATTTCTTGTTTCAACATCATTACCGCAATAAGATGAATTTGTCATTTTCTTTAATGGGTTATGGCGGTAAAAATAACCGGGTACAAGTTTGTCATAAGGATAAGTCATATGGTTATAAACGTGGTTATAGACCACGTCCATGTTAATACCTAACTTCAAACGATGAGCTTCATTAATCAGTTCTCGAAACTCATTGATACGCTCCATTGGATTTTTAGGATCTTTGGAATACCATCCTTCGATACCAAAATATGTAGATGGATTATATCCCCAGTTGTATAATGATTTTTTTTCAAGGTCATCGACACCTTCAAAATCAAAGACGGGTAAAAGTTGTAGGTGTGTCATACCAAGACGTTTAATGTATTGCAAGACACTTCCCTTAAGTAATTTAGATTTCTCGGACAAACCATCATAAAGACCTTGATTGTAGACATCTAAATCAATTGTCATATCTCTTACGTGGCCTTCATAGATCACTGCATCGACATAATTTTTTAATTTAATCGGTGTTGGATTGATTGGAATTAAATTCTTCCAATCGATGACATGAGAACCCGATGAAGACATCGCATTTCCATAAGGATCCATAACATCAACAAATTGATCAACAAGTCTTACTCGATAAACATACTGTTTACCATTAAAATCACCATCCACCGTTCTTTCCCAAATAGGTTCGTGATATGTCATCGGATAAGAAACATCATCAATAACAACAAAAACTTCTTTAGCAACGGGTGAAAACACGCTAAACGTTGTAGAAGCTGGACTATAGTCATAACCGAGCTTTCCATCATAGCGGAATCGTGTCTCAAACTCTTTAGTTAATGTCACAAGTCCAATCTCTAAAGGATACGCTTCACCATTAATGGTAATCTGATCATGAACATGAAGTTCAATGGGTCTTTCTGTTTGAAAATACTGAAAATAACCCTCATTTTTAACCCATTTAATCGTGTGTGAAGGTAGTGTAATCTGATCAATGTATTGATCTGATTCAACCCTGAGTAAGGTCATGCTGTCAATAAAAATTCTCATCTAATATGTTCCTTTAGTGTGTCAATGATTATGGGTTTGTCTGATAAAATGATTTTTTGTTGATGAACGACAACCTCAGATTCATCAATAAAGTTTGTATAAATACCATCAATCAAAGGTACGATAACTTCAGATTGTGCTTCTAAGTTAAAAATACCTAAGACGAACTGATGTTGATATTGGTAGGATGCAACAACAACATCTTCTTTTTGATGGAAATGAAAATTTCCATAAGCGAAAATGGGTTGTTTTTTAAAAAGTGCCAGTCTAGAAAATAAAGATTCAAGAGACTTTTCACTATTCCAAGGAACCAAATCATATTCAAAAAGAGATGGGTGTTTTGTTACTTGATGTTCCATACCTGCGTATATAAATGCTGTTCCTTTTAAAAAGAAACTTAATGAAACCATCTGTATAAAATGCTCTTCATCACGTGTTTTTGATCTGAGTCTTGCTTGATCGTGATTTTCAAAGCTTCTTAGCTTAATATAATTTTTAGGATAGGTTGTTTCTTGACGTTCTACACTATCCATCCAGTATGTTAGTTTTTTAGTATCTTTTAAATAATGATCCATCTCATCAAAGATATCATAGTCATATAAAATATCGAATGCTTGATACATCTCAGCATCACTGCTACATTCAAAACCAAGATCTCTTAAATATTTAATAAATCCTGGATGAACAGATTCGGATAACCAAATAATATTAGGATTAATTTGATCGATGATTTCTCTTGCTTTTAGCCAAAAATCAAGTGGAATCAAAGGTGCAACATCACATCTGAATCCATCCACTTTAGTTGCCCAAAATGCTAAGACATCGATTAAATAATGCCATACGTCATCTTCTTTGAAATTGAGATCGGTGATATCGCTCCAATCACCAACGCGATTTGCTAATTCTCCATTAGGTTTTCTGTAAAACCAATCTGGATGCTCATTCACTAAATCAGAATCTCTTGATGTATGATTAAAGACGATATCCATCATCACTTTCATGCCACGAAGATGAATCTCATGAACGAGTTCATCAAAATCATCCATCGACCCTAAATCTTCATGAACTTCTAAGTAATTAACAATGGAATAAGGGCTGCCTTGGCTGCCCTTTCTTGCTTTTTTACCAATCGGATGAATCGGTAAGAGATAAATGACATCAACCCCCAAAGACTTGATACGATCTAAATCATTGATAATCCCTTTAAAATCCTTTGTCTTTGAGTGTTGTCTTGGAAAAACTTGGTAAATCGTTTGTGTTCTTAAAAGTAGGTTGGTTTGTTTTGCCATCCAAAATCACCTCTTTAAAATGTGATCTTCTTTAATTTCCAAATGTCTTGATTATATTGTTCAATCGTACGATCTGATGTGAAATAACCAGAGTTTGCGATGTTAGAAATAGACATTGCTAACCATCTTGTACGATTCTTATACGCACTGTTTGCAACTTCATGTGCTTTAACATAACTTGCAAAATCTTTCATGACTAAGAAGTAGTCACTGTTTAATAAAGCATTTAAGATATAGTCAAAATGCTGTGGGTTTGATTTTAATTTACGGATAAATTGGAAAACGTTTTGTAAGCGTGGATCTTGGTCAAAAATTTCGCGTGGCTTGTAGCCATTAAACGTGTAAAGTTTCGTAACTTCTTCTGCAGATAAACCAAAGATGATTTCATTTTCGTAACCTGCTTTTTCAACGATTTCAACGTTTGCGCCATCCATTGTACCAATGGTGACTGCACCATTCATCATAAACTTCATGTTACCTGTACCTGATGCTTCTTTAGTCGCTGTTGAGATTTGTTCTGATAAATCAGCAGCTGGCATAATGTATTCTGCATATGTCACATTATAGTTTCTGACAAAGACGACTTTCAGTAAATCATTGGTTTCTGGATCGTTATTAATCACATCTGCAACCGTATCAATGAGTTCAATAACTGATTTAGCCATATGGTATGAAGGAGCAGCTTTTGCACCAAAAATGAATGAATGTGGAAAATATGACTCTTTAAACGCATTGTCTTTCTTTAAACTTTGGTAAACATAGATAATATGAAGAATATTCATAAGTTGACGTTTATATTCGTGTAATCGTTTAACTTGGATATCAAAAATGCTATCGACATTAAGTTCAACACCTGTATCTTCTAAAATACGTTTTGCAAGTGCTTGTTTTTTCGCACGCTTCATTAAATCAACTTTAAACTGAGCGTCACGATCAAAACGGAACTGATCAAATTTAGCAAGTTTTGATAAGTCCTTTCTCCATTCTTTACCAATGGTTTCATCTAAAATAGAGACAAGTTCAGGGTTTGTGTGAAGTAACCATCTGCGGTGGGTAATACCGTTTGTCTTATTGTTAAATTTGAGTGGATACAAATGATAGAAGTTTCGCATTTCAATATTCTTTAAAATATTGGTATGTAGTTCTGCAACTCCATTGATTGAAAATGAACCATAAATACAGATATGTGCCATACGAACATGGTTTTGACCGATTAAACCCATTAAATAGATTTGTTCGCGGTTAAATCTACCATCTGATTCTAAGATAAACTTGAATCTTCTGTTCATTTCAGCAACAATCTCATA
>MIDA01000013.1 GCA_001830045.1 Tenericutes bacterium RIFOXYA12_FULL_35_10
CACAATCATAGACATAAGGCTCAGTATCTATAAATCTAAATCTGAAATTTTCAATTTCACTCATTGCTTTAATTGCGAAATACATAAAGCTAAAATAAAAGGATACGTTCTCTTTCTTAACAAAGTCATAAAACTTTGTGACATCAAGTTCAAACGTCATGCTATACATGGGATGATCCATACCCTTAAAGAATAAAAATGTTTGTCTTCTTTCCCATGTGCTTATATTTATTTTTCTCATAATTCACCTTTAAGAAACGCAATACGTTGAGCCATCATTTTTTTAATTAATTTTGAGAAAAATACTGCATCATAACCGTGAACTGTATGCAAGGTATGATATTCATGAACTTTGACACCCGCTAAAGAAAGTTTTCTTGCATAATCAATGCCTTCATCTCGCAAGCAATCATATTGCGCGGTTTCAATGTAAGTCTCAGGTAATCCTGTAACATCCGCATATGATGGTGATGCATAGTGTAACATTCCAAAATCACCATTCTTTAAATAAAGTTCCCACATGCTTTTATTTAATACTGAATTCCACATTGGTGTATCATCATAAGCCTGCATAGAAGGTGTATTTTGATCAACATCAATGACAGGATAAAGCAACATTTTTTTTTGAATTTTTGGACCTTGTTGATCTCTAGACAAGAGCGCAACACCTGTTGCTAAATTACCACCAGCAGAATCTCCTGCTATAGAGATATTATTCGCATCTAAATTTAAAAAATCTGCATGTTCTTTCATCCATTGAAGTGCGTGATAGCAATCATACAAGGCAGTTGGAAAAGGGTGTTTAGGCGATAGATGATAGCGCACATAAACCACTTTATGCCCTGTTTCTAAGATGATATGTTGTAACATGCGAAGATGGACAGGAGTTCCTTCCATCTGAAAACCTCCACCATGTATATAGAGTAGTCCAGGTGATTTTTCTTTTTGATTTTTCAGTTCATACACAGTAACCCTCACTTTTAAGTGCTGATACCCTCTGATCCAAAAGTGACGTTGCTTAATACCGCGTTTAGGACGAGAAAAAAACATGCTAAAATTGATCACAGCATTAGCAAAGAATCGTCTGCCATTGGTGTATCGTTTAAATTTTAATGGTTTTAAGATCACAAGTTCAGGATCAATTTTATAATTTGGCATGCTTTATCCTTTGGTGTTGAAGAATTTTAAATACGCTCCATAACCTTCTTTTTCTAAATCCTTGACTGGGATGAATCTGAGTGAAGCTGAGTTGATACAATACCGTAGTCCACCAAGTTCCTTTGGGCCATCTGTAAATAAATGACCTAAATGACTGTCACCTTCAGGACTTCTAACTTCAGTACGATACATGCCAAAGGTTTTATCTAGTTTGGTTGTCAATGATTTAATTGGTTTTGCAAAACTAGGCCACCCACAACTCGAATCAAATTTATCATGCGATGTAAATAAGGGTTCACCCGATACAATATCGACATATAATCCATCGTCATGGTTATTCCAAAACTCATTTTGAAAAGGTCTTTCCGTACCATTTTCTTGTGTGACATGATATTGAAGTGGTGTTAACTTCTTTTTAAGTTCATCTTTATTCATCTTTTGACTCCTTTTAAAAATGCATTTGTTTAAGTTGAGAAAGTAATTCTTCTGTTTCCTTGACTAATAATCCATGAAGTTCTTCCATGTGATCAAAAGACAAACGTTTAGCATCATCCATCATTTGATTAAGTAACCAAACAAGCCGCTTACCACTTAAATAAGCACAGGATCCTTTGTAATAGTGTGCAGCTTTAATGATCTGCTCACTATCATGTGTCTCAATGGACTTTCTAATTTGCTCAAGATCCTTAGGACATTCGACCTGAAAGGTATCGATAACTTCTTTAGCAATATCATATGAACCTTCAAATCGTTTTAAAAAATCATTTTTATCAAATCGTGTGATCTCATCTGGAATATGAATCGTTTCTTCTGTAGACATGTATTTTCTTAACATTTGTCCCAGTGACTCAATTTGAATGGGCTTAAAAATGACGTCGTTGATTTGTGTAGCTTTAAGTAAATCATAATCATTAAAATAAGCATTTGCTGTAACTGCAACAATGGGGACGCTTTGACACGATTGTCCAAGTGAACGAATACGTCTTGTTGCTTCTAGTCCATCCATATGTGGCATTTGGATATCCATTAATATAAGATCTACTGTATGTTCTTTCATATAGTCAATCGCACTTTGACCACTTTCAACTAAAACCGATTGAATACCTAATTTTTTTAGAATACTTTCTAGCGCAACACGGTTAAGTCTGTTATCATCAACAATGAGTGCAGTACCTTTAAGTGTTTTCGTATACATGGATGTGACAGATTTTCTGATTTCATGCATGGCTGATAGCAATTTTTGCATAAGCATGGTTCTTGAAATCGGGTATTCAAGACTACCATCAACTTTTTTCATTCGCTTTTGCTCCATATGACCTAAAGTTAAAAGTAGCGTCTCGTTTCTACCGTACATTTCTTTGATTTGGTGCAGTGTTTCACCTTGCTTCAGGGGAATTTCAAAACAAATAATATCTGCCTTTTGACTTGTTTTGTGCTCCTCATCATAGACATGAATGCCCATCGAAGATAGCATTTCCATCATTTTTGATGGTTTATGATCATGATAAACCATCATATTGAGTTGATGGAGTTGGCTAAATGAAATATCATGACCTGTTTCAAGGTCTAGTTTTAATGAAAATGTTGACCCGTACCCTAATGTAGATTCTACACTTAATTTTCCCGATAAGAGTTTGGTGAGCTCATGAGCAACCGTTAACCCAATACCAAGACCTTGATATGCTTTTTCATCCGTCATGTCAACTTGATAAAAAGCATCATATAAATGCGTCATATGTTCTTCTGAAATCCCTATGCCTGTGTCTTTGATTTCAAAGATATAGCTCTTTTCATCCATTTTCTTGACATTGAATGTGATACTACCTTGCTCGGTAAATTTGATCGCATTTTGAATGAGATGAGAAAGGATATGACGAAGTTTTCTATCATCACCGATCACTTCATGATTGATTTGATAATCATAATTCCATGTAAAGATTAAACCTTTTTGTTCGAGTTGGCGGGAATGCATCTTAATCAAACGAATCATTTCATCTTCTAAATTAAACGTTCTTTTTTGGATATCAAGTTGACCTGATTCGAGTGCATCTAAATCCATGACACGGTCAACAATGGATGTCATTTGATCCATGGAAGTCTGTGCCATATCTAAATATTCTTTTTGTTCTTTCGTGATATCTGTTGTTTGTAAAAGGTAAAGCGCATTATGAATGCCATTGAGTGGAGTTCTAATCTCGTGAGAAATATTTGCTACAAAGGCGTATTGTTTATGTTGTTGTTCAGACGATTTTTCTTTGTTAGATTGGTAGTCTTGTACATAAAACTGATTGGATAGTTTTAAGGATAATGTATGATAAAAAATGGTCATAATTGGATCATGCATCAAATGAAAAGACTGCGATCTTCTTTGATTTTCAAAACTGATGTAACCTAAGAACAAATCATTTGTCCATAAAGGTTTTGCATAAAACGCTTTGATTTGATCGGTGATAAGATGTTTTAACCACGATTGCTTAACCACATCGCTATCCACACTTTCGAAATTGAGTGGTTTACCATCCCTAAGTGTTTGATACATCTGATCTTTGAGTGATGTTTGATGCCGATAAACCTTTTGTTGTCTTGGTTCAATACCTAAATGACACCACTCCATCACAAGCTGAAATGACATTTCGGCTGAGTCATATAAAAATAAACCAATTCGGTCCAAGTCAAAAAACTCACCCATTTGTTTGAGTATTGTGAAAAGCGATTCATCCAGTGAATCTGATGAAGTTAAAAGCCATTCATTGATCCTATCGATCATGAACTGACTCAATTTTTCATGTGTCAATCGCTTATTGTGATCGTCCAAGGTTCATGGTCTCCCTTATCAAATGTTTACTTCTATTATATCTTAACAATGCTTCTTTGAAGCTACCAGTCGCTTATTTAAGAAAAAAGAGGGAGTTATTCCCTCAAATGTTAGCAAATCGATGAGCTATTGAACTTGCTGCTGCAGCTGCAATCGCACCGCAAATATCATCTAAAAAGGTATGACATTTTCCCTTTTCTTTTCCTTCAGCATCTAATCTTCCGATAATTCCTGGTTTTGTTTTATCAACGTAACCAAAATTAGTAAATCCAATAGAACCATAGACATTCACAATCGATAGAGCTAAGATCTCATCAATGCCATATAAACCATAATCATTTAAAAGCATCGATGAAAGTGGTTCTGAAAGTAATCCCTTTTCAGCTAAAACGTCAAGTTCTAATCCCGTTAAAACGGCATGTTGAACTTCACGTTTTAAAACAACGCGTTTGACATGTTCTAAACAGAGTTCAAAGGTTAAAAATGGAATATACTTCTTTTGTAAATCAAGGGTGATCTGTGCCATATCTTCAAGACGTACACCTCGTTCTTCAAGTCGCTTAACGACAACATCATATTTTTCCATGTCATTTAGGCGATTAATATCTGGATTTGTGTTTTGCATTTATATACACTCCTTTTTGAGTAGGTAAAAACAATTATACACAATTGATGAACATAATCCAAGGGGTTTATGTTCTTTTATGTCGTTCTTTTGATGACCGTGTAATTATTAAGCGTAATCATCTCATCTTGATCAAGATCTTTTCTTCCTTTTGTAAAATCTGATGTCAAAATCTGTGCACCACTTATGATGGCTTCATCCATACGATCTTGATCAAACAAAAGTGATTCATCAATTCTTGTTCTTACGATATATTGATTAGAAACCAAAGAACTAATCAGATTGACATCAACTTCATTTTGTACAACAAATGAAGCGTAATCTGTTTCAAGTTCATCCGCATAAGAACCAATGAACATGCTTTGTGTTTCTAAACTAGAGTCTATATCAAGATATGCTTGATTCATGTTATTCGGATGGAGTACAAAGATAACTTTTCCTAAAAGCGAAGTCACTGTTGGCCAACCATGATTTAGAATTGTTTCTCTTATACTTAATCCATCTTGCATGAAGTCACTGGGCTTATATAAATGAGTACCTAGTTTATTTTCTAAGAGTTCATCTAGCTCGATAAGTTCTTCTCTACTTATATCTTGAAGTGCATGATCAAGTATCATCCAATCTTCTTTGATTTCTAGAAGAATGACAATGGGAATATGGGTAGGATTGTTTTCTGAATAAAGATTGATTTCTTCAAGTGCCATTGCAAAGTCAGGAGCTACACTTGAATTATCGACTAAAGGTACGTGTGTTAAAACAAAACTGCTCTTTCTTTTTCTTAAATCAAACTCCATACTTCTTATACCTACTTCAAACTGCTCTGTTAAGTTTTGGTATCCATATTTAAGAGCTCTAGCTTCAGCAAATGAATCACCTAAACCAATAAAGAATTTCCCTATATCAGAACCTGTCTTTTTATAACTGTTGTGTGATGCAAGCATTTGAATTTCATCAAGCGTGGTTTCGTCATCAAAACGATCAAAATTGACAAACTGACTTTCATCAACTGGTGTATAGCTATCTTCATAGTAAGCTTCAAGTTTTTTCATATGACTTTGTTGAAGAACTGAATCATAGATTTTAATGGCATAAAGTCTAAAAACAATTAAAACAAAAACTGTCACAATGCTCAATATAGCAATCAAAACAATCTTAAGTATCTTTATCATGTGAACCTCCAACTAACCTTCTATCTATCTCATATGTTCATTATACCTAATCCATCACTAAAAAAAATAATTCAATCAAAAATGAAATCATAATGAAATATATTTATGGTATATTTATGATAATTAAGGGTAGGTATGTTTATGCGTCATCAATATACATCTAAAAACGAGCCGATAAGGATCCACTTAAAAGCTAGACAGAGTTATCGCTACTGTACATGTGGCAAAAGCGATACTCAACCACTTTGTGACAAATATAGTCACCACGGAACATCACGCACCTTTTTGTCTTTCGATGTAAAAAAAGATGGTGCTTATTATTTATGTAACTGTAAAAAATCGAAACATCAACCTTATTGTGATGGTTCTCATAAAGAATAAAGAAGTCTAAATTAGACTTCTTTTTTTTGATGAATAGTGGATTGATAGCGTGCATAAACGATCTTTGTTACATCAAACCATGTGCGATAAAGATCTTTATAACACTGTTCTTTTATTCTTAAATAGGACTTATAATCTTTGAATATGGTGATAATCATTTCTGCATAACGCATGCTATCATGCTCACATACATAACCGTTGATGTTATGTTTTATCGTTGAAGCTGTTGCTGTATCTTTTAAAAAGAGAGTGGGTGTTTTTTGACTTGCTGCTTCAATTTGAACTAAGGATGAACTATCATAAATCGATGGGAAAAGAAAGAGATCAGCAATTTTATAATGTAGTGCTAACGCTTGACGATTGGTGATTCGTCCACTCATATGGATATGATCTTGTAACCCATATTTCTTGATTAAGGTTCTCATTTTTTCTTCATAAGGACCTGATCCAACAAAAATCATGTGGAATTTAAACCCTTTGATACGTAACCTGTAGAGTGATTCAAGTAAAAAGCCTAAGTTCTTCAGTTCATCGATTCTTCCTACATATAATAAAATCTTTTCATCTGGTCGAATGTTGTAATGTCTTTTTAGATCTATTTCATTAGAAGGTAAATGAACATAATTTAGATCGGTAGCATTAGGAATGACATAGATATTTTTTTGAATGCCCTCTTTTTCAAATAAATCTTTGATATAAGCATTCACTGTCCAAAGTTCATCACACTGGTTAAGTGTAGATATCAGTTTATTCAGTGCTATTTTTGTGATTAACTCGCTTTTTGTGCGCTCGTAAAAATCTAAATGATACTGTGAATGAAGCGTTCCAATGACAGGAATATTCTTTTTCTTTGCGTACATGATTCCCATTTTTCCGATTGAAAATGGTGAATGAACATGCACTAAGTCTAAATCTGCTTTTTTAAGTGCATGCTGAAAATGATGATCAATCCACGGAAGTGAAAGTGAATAATCTGAAAAAGGTAATTTAATTTGTCTACTTCGATAAACCGTATACGGAAAATCATCAACATAGTCTTTATCCGTAGATTTAGGTGCAAACACAATGACATTTGCATAGGATTGAAGATATCTTGCGTATTGATCAACAACAACCACAACACCATCAATCATCGGATAAAATGCATCAACAAATAGTCCAATTGTCGGTTTTTGAGTGATGTTCATAAAATCACCTACCCTAATAATCGCCCTAAAGTCATCGTCTTGGGTTGATATGCTGTTACACCTTCATTTAACTTACCCTGCTTAATCTGAGATAAAACGTGATAAGCTTCATCTTCATTTTCTGTTGTTAAATGAATGCGTAATGTTATCCCGAGTGAAGAGAGTTCTTGTGCATATCCTAATACATTAAGTACTTTGGAATGAAGGATTCGCAAATTACAGTTTCCATCATGAATGAGAGGAAACTTAGAGTTTGTTCGATCTTCTAAATAATATTGGTTCTTTTCGCATAAATGGCAGTTCGGTTGTGTTTTAAACGTTTTTGCAATCGGACAATATTTTGTAATCATCAAATCCGTTCTGCCGTATACCTCAAACTCTAAATGAGGTTGATATCCAAAACGTTTTTGATAAGTATTTGATAAGGTTTTAATGCGTTCTAGGGTTAATTCTGGTGAAAGTGTTACTCTTTTAACACCTTGTTCAAATAAAAGAGAAACCGCATATTGATTAGTTACATTGAAAAATGCATCCGTATAGATTTCATGTTCTTTAGCATCGATTAAATGACCAATATCATGAATTAGTGTTGGTCCTAAAATCTTTTCATGTGCTTTGAGCTGTATCCGTTTTAGAACAGGGATCGCATGAACATCTTCCATTTCATTAACATTTTCAACGTAAATTGTTTCAAATCCAAGTTTTTTAGCAACTTCATGTTGAGTTTTTGTTTGGACTTTAACCGACCATTTTACCTTGTTTTCATCTATGACTAAAGTCTTAGTTTGCATATCTTTATGAATAACAACTTCTTTTTTGAAGGATGTACGTTTTTCTATAAGTAAATCAATGGCCATTCTTCTGAGTTCATTAATCGCTTTAAGCGGGATGAAGCAAGATTCATCAGTAGAAACATCAAGACTTTCAAAGACAAAAGGTGTATTTCCTAATTTCGAAACTTGATCAATCAGCTGCATACGATCAACAGGTTTTTGTGCTGCTTTTTCAATCAGAAAATCTGATTTAACTTCAATAACATGTGTGCCATCTGTGATGTTTATTGTAAGTGGTTTTCCAACAAATGCATCGACACTGCCTTTGAGATGAATCAGTTTATAATGTTCACTAAGATATCCCGCTAGATTTAACTCTTGTTTATAATCAAGTGTTTTCATGACTAAAGATCCGATTTTTATCTTTTCAGCAACATCTAGCATGATAATGTCGCCAGGTTTAGCTTCTTTAATTAAATTTCCCTCTAAATCTAAAATACGAGAAACCTGATTTCCATAATCAGGATCACCAATAATTCTATAACCATCATTAATGGTCAATGCTTCCGTTAGTTTTATTTTAGCTTTACCTTGTAGATAGCCAATTACAGTACCCAAAGGAATACCCATATGATTAGGTCTATAGTCATGATTAAGTAATCGGGGTGTCTCTTCAAACAAAAAACCTTTAGTAAACTCTCTATTAAATGTCTTCTTTAAGTTCCAAATGGATTGCGTAAGATCTATTTTTTTACGTTCTATATAGGCATCAACTGCAAGTCTATATGCCCGAACTGTTTCAATGACATATTCAGGTTTACGCATACGCCCTTCAATCTTAAATGAATCAATGCCAGCTTCAATCAACTGATCCATATATTCAAGTGTCATGAGATCTTTGGTTGATAGTAAATAAGATTGATCTGAAATACGTTGATTATTTTTATATAAAGCATAAGGCAAACGACAAGGTTGTGCACATTCACCGCGATTTCCAGATCTTCCACCAATCATGGAACTCATTAAACAATTTCCTGAATAACAAACACATAATGCACCGTGTACGAAAACTTCAATTTCGATATCGACATGTTTCTTAATCTGTTTAATGACATCAAGTGGAGTTTCTCTTGCCATCACAATGCGTTTTACGCCTAAATCTTTAAGCCATTTAACTTGCTCAATGGTATGCGTGTTTACTTGAGTTGATGCATGAATCTCAACATGAGGATAACGTTTTGTAAGTATAGAAATTATGCCTAAATCTTGAACAATGAATGCATCCACATCATGATTCACTAAAAAATCAGTGTAGGCAAGTAAATCTTCGATTTCATCATCAAACATCACAGTATTAATGGCTATAAACACTAAAACGCCACGCAAATGTGCGTAGCGAATGACTTCTATTAATGTATCATCATCAAAATTATTTGCATAAGCTCGTGCGCCAAAGCGTTTACCCGCTAAATAAATGGCATTTGCTCCTGCATTAATCGCACCAATAAAAGCTTCTTTTGTTCCTGCTGGTGCTAAAATTTCAAACGTTTTATTCACAATAAAAACACCTCAACCAATCCTAGACTATTATACCAAACCTAGGTCAAAAAGAGTCTGATTGATTATTCTTTTTTTGTGGAAAGAGTAATGACTTCTTCCGTATAATCCCAAAGACGTTTTGCTTTATCTTCATGATAAGTAATTGGATTTGATTTAACAACTTTTCCCTCTTTAATATATGAACCAGAATGTACTTTATAAGCTTCTTCAGTTGCAACCTTAACCATGAATGAAGCAGGATAATAAGCATCTGTACCTTTAGAAACACGCCATTTCCAAATGGATGCTGCAAGTTTCGAGGTATTCTTTAATCCGATTTCAGTTTTTACAAGACCTGGATCGATTGCATAAATAGGTAATTTGGGATTTCTTTTTGCAAATTCTTTAACAAAAAAGACATTATAAAGCTTTGATCTCTTATATGCTTTTAAAATGTTATATAATTTAAAATTTTGGATGTTCTTAAAATTAATGGATGCCCGGTAATGCGAAAGAGAGCTAACTACTAAAATTCTAGGATCTGATGACTTTTCAAGGTATGGAATAAGAGCATGTGTCAAAATAAAAACAGATAAATGATTGGTTGCAAACGTGAGTTCATTGCCTTCTTCATTTAAATGTAATCCTGAAGATACAATACCTGCAATGTTCATCAAAATATCACATTGTTTATCTTTGGTTTTATTTAAGATATGTTTGATACCCTCAACGACTTTAAGTGTTGATTTTGTTTGAGAAAGATCACCTAAAACAACATCTAATCTCACACCAGTTTCGGTTAATGGTTTCATCTTATCAATTAAGAGTTCTTTTTTCTTTTCTGATCTTGCAACAGCAATAACATCAATACCTTCTTTTAACAAAAGTTCAACATTAGCTAAACCAATCCCAGATGTAGCTCCTGTGACGACTGCTTGTTTTCTCATGACATACCTCCATAATTAAGAACTAATTCTTTTTAAATACAACAATTCTATAGTCATCCGAATAAATGATTTCCCAGCCTAATGTGTGAGCTAACCACATCCAAGTTTCAGGTGAATAAAAAACAACATGGGAGAGATCACGTTGATAATACCAATTTAAGAACTTGGCATTTTCTTTCGGATAAAAAAGAGTCATCAACGATATGTATCCCTTTTGTTTTACATGTTCATCTATCCATTTAAATTCTTTCATTGGATCATGAAAATGCTCAACAACTTCGGTTGCTGTGATCATATCATATGAAGTATCTTCATTTAATTTCTGATGATAAAATGGATCATAACAAGATATTTTATAACCAAGTCTTCTCAGTAGAACAGCGAGTACAGGATTAGGTCCTGAACCGAAATCTAAAAGGGTTCCTTCTTTTAAGAAAGGTTTTATACCCTCATCAATAAAACGTGTTAAAAACTGAACATAACCTTCTTGATTGATATCATTGTTATGTTCTTCATAACGCGCTTTTTCCATGTCTAATGATGGGAAATAGGACGCATCTTTAAAAATGACACCACATGTTTCACACTGGTGAAATATCGTTTTTAATGTCGGATGCTCAAATGTATGTTTGATGTGACTTTCGCATAATATGCATTTCATTTTAATCGAGTTAGTGCTTCTACAGATTCAATTAAGATGCTGTTAAGTTCACTTAAATCAATATCTGATAACTGGTTAATATATAAACATCCAACACCTTTGGTATGTTTTCCCAGTTGATCAAAAACACGTTTATTCACTTCAATTGATAAATACAACGTAATTGCTTTTTTACGTATTGCAAATCCAATTTGAAAATAATCGATTTCTCTACCCGTTGCATACTTAAGGTGCACATGACCAAAACCAATGATGGATGTTCCCCACATCGTTGGATGTTCTTTTGTAATGGTTGACATCATCTCTATCAACTTTGTTGCTTCTTCTTGTCTTTTTGGACTTAAGGTTGATATATATGATGCAACCGATAAATCTGTTGGTACAGTTTTTAACTCAGTCATGAAAAGCCCCCTATCTAAAACAATGTCATAATCAAATGATAAATAATTGGAATTAAAAGCGCTGGTAGCATGTTAGCAACTTTAATGCGTTTGATTTCTAAAAAGTTAATCCCAATACCAATTAAAAGGATATTCCCAACCATCGATAAAGAATGGATAATCTCTGGAGAAAGCATATTTGCACCAAACATCGCAAGCAGTGTAATCGCTCCTTGATAGATCAGTACACTGATTGCTGAGAAGATGACACCGATGCCTAAAACAGATGCTAAAATCATGGCGGTGACAAAGTCTAGTGCACTTTTAATTAGTAAAGTCGTCATATCACCGTATAGTCCATCTTTAATGGATCCAACAATCGCCATGGCACCCACACAGAAAATAAGTGTCGCTGCAATAAAACCTTTGGCTAATGGTGGTAAGTTATATTTTTTTTCAATACCTTCAGCCCACTTATTCAACCGCTCTTCAATATCAATCCATTCACCAATGATGACACCGATAACTAAAGATACAATGATGAGTAAATCGCCTTCGGTCGTTAATGTGTTATTCTCTATAGCAAAAAAGTCTTTTAAAAACCAACCCAAGGAAAGTGCGATTAACCCAATTCCTAATGATACCATGACACCTTTTTGAATTTTTTCAGGTAAACCCTTTTTAAAAATAATACCTAATATCGTTGCAACGACAATAGCAATTGCATTGATGATTGTTCCCATAGACACCTCATGTATTTGACTTTATGTGTGAAAAGATTGGAGCCCTACGGGTTCCAATCATCGATTTTACCAAGGAAGTGGATTGTCTTTAATTTCTTCGTTGTAAAGCTTAATGAAAGCTTCTTTTGTTTCTGGTGATAAAGCTTCTTTGACATATTCGAGATGATCTCTTAATTGATCAACATTTTTAATACCGGGTATGACCGTTGTAATCTCATCGTAAGATAAGATAAACTGCATCGCATAGGGAGTTAGATCTTCACTCTGAGTGATATCTTTACATTTTCTAACAAATTTTGCTCTTCTGTCAATGGTTTCATCATCCCAACGCATGCGAATACCTTCAAATTCAGAAAACTCATCATATTTGCCAGTTAGCCAACCAGAGTCAAGAGGAACTTTAGCAATTAATGAAATACCTTTTGCACGTGCTTTTTTGAATGATTCAGAAACGTCTTGGAAAAAAACATTAAATAAAATTTCAATGACATCAATTTCTAGATGATCAAGAACGGTATCAAATTCTTCTTTGGTATCAATAGAAACACCAAATGCACGAATAAGACCTTCTTCTTTTAATTTTTTTAGTTCTTGGACATGTAAAGTCTTACCTTCTAAAATATCGAAACCTGGGTTATGAAGTAAAAGACTGTCTATATAATCGGTTTGTAGACGTTCTAAACTTTCAGAGATTTGTTTACGTAGTGAAAATACAGAAAAATCTGTCTCTCCATCTGCAGTATGCCCAAATTTCGTGTTGATGACAACACGATCGCGTTGATCTTTGATCGCCATGCCGATAATCGTTTCACTCATACCTGATGCGTAACCGGGTGCGGTATCGAAAAAGTTGATACCCTTTTTAATGGCGTGTTTTACTAACTGAACGCCATCTTCAACCGACATGTATCCCCAAAATTCGGTATTCCCCAATTGCCAGGATCCAAATCCTAAGCGATTTACTTTTTTCTTTGTGTGCGCATATTCGACTTTTTTCATAAAAACCTCCGTCGTCTATATCTATTCTATCATGATTTTTTTTCATTTCTACGAAAGAAAACCTTGTTTATGCTACAATAAGTCGAGAGGTAAGCCAAATGAACTTAAAAACAGAAGCCATTTTGATCCCAACAGAAAACAAATTAAGAACGATTCGTATTCTACTTCCAGAAAATTATGATTCATCCAATCAATCGTATGATGTACTTTATATGCATGATGGTCAAAACCTTTTTGAAGACCATTTATCGTTTAGTGGTCATGCATGGCAGATCGATGAAACGCTCAAAAAAATGAAGATAAAGAATCTGATCGTTGTAGGTATTGATAATTCAGATTTAAGATTATTTGAATATGCTCCTTGGCCAGGTGGAAAAGAGGCTACGAAATTCACTAAAGTTCAAGTGGGTGGTCTTGGATCACTTTATGCCTATTGGATTGTTCATACACTCAAACCATTTATCGATAAACGCTATCGCACGAAACCTGAACGATCACACACGCATATCGCTGGTAGTTCGATGGGGGCATACATATCCGTTTATATCGCAACTGCATATCCCCATATATTCCAAACAGTAGGCAGTTTTTCATTATCTTCGTGGTTCAACGAAACAGATTTTCTTCAACATCTTGATCAATCAAATCTGCAAAAAGACCAACGCTATTTTATCAGTGTTGGCCGCTATGAAGAATCAAAAGAACCATCACCTGTTAACGATTTATACATTCAAAACAGTATCACATTTAAAGATAAGCTGATGAGTCATGGTGTTTGCGATATCACATTTATTCTCACAGATGATTCACACAATGAACTGTCTTGGAGAAAAATATTCCCGAAATTTATTGAATTTATCAATCAAAAAAGCACACATTCTACATAAGAATGGTGCTTCTTTTTTATAACCACGCAAGAACTTTTTGAATATATAAATCCCAAAATGCCCAATCATGTCCACCTGGTGATTCGATATAAACATGCTTGACCTGATGGTCTTCAAGCATTTTTTTGAACTTAAGATTGTCTTGATATAAGAAATCTTCTGTACCACAGCCAATAAAAAGATCAGGCAGCATGACGTTGTGTTTAAGATGTAAATCGACTAAATAGATTAAATCTGCTGGTGTTTGTTGACTTGGTTTAAATCCAAAGACTGCATTAAACCATGTTTTTCTTGTTTGATCACCTGCAAGTTCTCGAATATGATCAATATCGAGTGCACCAGACAAACTAGCAGCTTTAGAAAAGCGTTCAGGATAGGTCAGTGCAATCTTTAGTGCGCCATATCCACCCATCGATAAACCAGCGACATAATTATCTTCTCTTTTTGTAGAAATAGGTAATAAACTAGACATGATTTCAGGAAGTTCTTTACTGACATAGGTAAAATAATTTAAACCTGAAACAGTGTCTGTATAATAGCTGTTATTGACAGCTGGCATGACAATCGCTAGTCTATAATTCCAACTGTATCTTTCAAGAGCTGTATATCTCATCCAATCCGTATGATCACCAAGATATCCATGTAATAAATATAATACTTTTAATTTTTCATCTTTTTTTACGTCTTGAGGAATTAAGACGTTAACGACAGTGTTTAATTCTAGTGCATTTGATTTGATATGAAACGTCAGAAAAGCCACGGGTAAACCCTCCTTATATTTAATTTAATTATATCATGAACAAATAAATAAAAAAAGAAGTCCTAATGCCTGGGGGGGATGTAGACATTAGGACCAATTCACGGGTCTCACCTCACAAAGGTGGGTGAAACACTTGTATTATATATGAATATAAAAGTGTTGTCAACTAAAATTATAGCAATTTTTTAACTAAAGAAAATCTTAATTATTATAGCTTATATTCATGATAAAAATAGATAGAAATATGTGATTTTTAACAAATATTAAGTTAATTCAAGCATACGCTTCCGATAAGATGTGATCAGAGATTCAAAAATAACTGAAATCAAAATCAAGATGATTGTCCAAGCGAAGACTTGATCATAATTTAAATTTGTCTTCGCTAAATATAAGGCTTCGCCCATGGATGTCTTTGTTTGGGCTAAAAATTCTGCCATCACTAAAACTTTAAGACCAAGTCCAAAAGATTGAAGTAAAGATAAAACGATATACGGTTTTATCAGTGGTAAATAGAGTTCTTTAACCGCAATCTTTAAGTGATGTTCTTCAAGACGATAGGCATCAACTAAACTGATGTCAATGTTTAGAATGCCATCTTCAGTTGCTTGATAAATGATTGGAAATACGATGAAAAATGTGATCACGTAGGGAGCTACTTGGTAACCTAAAATAATAATCAAAATAACAATGATCGATAAGATAGGAATTGTTCTAAAAAGTGTGATGTAAGGATGAATCCATTCGGATGCCTTCTTCTTTATACCAGATATTAAACCAAGTGCAATTCCTAAAAAGGCAGATGCCAAAACGGAAATCAGCAGGCGTATGAGGGTGAGTCCCATGATTGCGAAGGAACTCCCCTCACCTGCAAGTCTTCCTAGCGCCAAAAGGACGTCTATGGGAGATGGCAAAATCAACCTATGATCGATTACGAAAAATAAGATGATCCAAAGCATTAAAAGAGTTAACCAGGATAATAAACGATACTTATATTTCAAACGGCATCACTCCAATAAAAAGTTTCATCGGGAATAGACCCACCAATAAGTGCTGGATTCATACGTAATATAATGTCTAAATATATGTCAATCTCATTTTTTGCATCTTCAACCAATGTCAGATATAAATGACTTGATGAAATAGCGTTTTTCAAAATGTCTTTTTGATCCACAATATTCAAGGAAACACCATACATGATGAGATCTTCTTTTTCTTCATTCACTTCATTAATTGACGTTTCTAGATCATCAAGTAGTTTTTTTATTTTATCTATCGATAAATCGCGATGAACAAATAAAGCTGCTTGAGGATATGATTGATCCTGATGTAGTGATTGATAGATGATTTGTAAATCAATGTGTTTCGTTTCTGGAACTAATACTTTGAGTTTAGACAAACTGGGTTCAGCAACCATAACAATTTGATTCGGGTTATTGACATAGAGTGCAGAAGCATTAGCCACTGAATCTACATAAGTGATATTTGCTGTAATTTCATAAGATTCTAAAACATGCTTAAGAATAATATCAGATGTTTGATTTTGTCCAAAAACGATGATCTCTTGGTTTTTTAAATCATCCATATCAAATATGTCAAAGCGTGATGAAACAAGATGGTAATTTCCCCAAACAACGATGGCTGCACAGGGGTATAAATCTTTAGATTGAAAGAGTTTTAAGCCTAGATTTGTTGGTGCAATAATCGCATCATGTGATCCAGAACTAAAAGCAGCAACCAGTGGATCTGGCCCATTGACGATATCAACTGCATACGTATGTTGATCTAAACCCAAGATGGTCATTGCAGGACTTCCTTGAGGAACAAGGATACGCACTTCTTCTTTAGGCTGGCAACCATACATGAAGATCATCAGCAAAATAATTAAACATTTTTTCATCATTTTTCTCATTTAATATGTTGGTATGCTTCACGTTTATGATAATGTGTATGCAATAATTTATGCGATAAATGTGAGTTTGGTGCACCTAAAAAGTTCTGATATAATTCCTTAACAAATGGATTTTCATGTGATTTACGAAGTGGTGCATCTTTATCAATGTCATAAAGAACTTTAGCACGAAGCGCTCGAACATCAATTTTTTCAGCAATCTTAGCGTTTACTATAGGCTGACCACCACCATTAATACAGCCACCTGTGCATCCCATGACTTCAACAAAATGATAAACTTTATTTGATTTTTTTAAATCTTCAATAAACGAACCAATTGCATATCCGCCATGAACAACAGCAACTCTAACTTGAGTTCCAGCAACCGTATATGTTGCTTCTTTAATATCTTGAGTTCCTCTTAATTCTTTAAAGTCAATCGGCGTTGGATGTTCTTCTAAGATTTCTGTGACGGTTCTTAATGCTGCTTCCATGACACCACCTGTTGCTCCAAAAATTGTACCTGCACCTGTGTAGGTAGCAAGCATGCCATATGGAGCGCAAGGTTCTAGATGTGTAAAATCAATTTTACGTCTTCGTATAAGTCTTGCGAGTTCTCTTGTTGTTAATACGATATCTACATCTTTATACCCATCTCTTCCCATATCTTCACGTCTTGCTTCTTCCTTTTTTGCAATACAAGGCATGATAGAAACAGAAACGATATTTTTAGGATCGAAATTTAATTGTTTTGCATAGTAAGTTTTAATTAATGCACCAGCCATCTGTTGTGGTGACTTGCAAGATGACACATTTGGAATAAGTTCTGGATGATAGAGTTCTAAATAATTGACCCAACCTGGTGAACATGATGTAAACATAGGAAAAGGTCCATTATTTTTTAAACGGTTAATAAATTCAGTGCCTTCTTCTAAAATGGTTAAATCTGCTGTGAAATTGGTATCCATGATTTCATCAACACCTAAAGCTTTGAGTGCAGCAAACATTTGACCTTCAACATTAGTTCCAATCGGATAACCAAATTCTTCGCCTAATGCAGCACGAATCGATGGTGCAACTTGAACAATAACCTTTTTCTTTGGATTTCTTAAGGCTAATTCTAATTCTCTAATATCATCTTTTTCACTTAAGGCTCCTGTTGGACATGCTTGAATACATTTTCCACAGTAGATGCACCCTGCATCTTCCATATGATGAAAAAGTGCTGGACCAACATAGGTATTAGAACCTCTTTGGTTATAGTTTAATATTCCTAATCCCGTAAACTTTTCACATGCTGATACACATCTTCCGCATAAAACACATTTGCTTGAATCAATCGTGATGACACCACTTGTATCGGTATAATAACACGCTGCACCATGGGATCCATAAAGGTGAGTGAGTTCATTTTCAACAGAAAATTCTCTTAGTAAGTCTAAAAACTCACAGTTCGTTTCTCTTGAACAATTAAAACATTCAAAATGATGTTTATGTGCTAAAAGCTCTAAATTCATCGTCACAGCTTCGTAGACATCAACATCATTCGTGATGACATTCATGCCCTCTTCAACCAACGTTCTACATGCTGGTTTTAAATTCTTCTGACCATTAATCTTTACTGAACAAACACGACAGTTTCCCTCTTCATGAATACCTTCGAAATAACATAAACGTGGTATATGAATACCATGACTTTCGGCTGCTTTTAAGATGGTTTGGTCTGATTTTGTTTGAATTTCCTGGCCGTTAATCACCAAGCGTATATCTTTTGTCATACGCGTTTCTCCTCATGAATAGCAACACTTGATATAGCACCGACTGGACATGCTTTTTTACACGCACCACAGCGGATACATAAATCTAAATCAATGATATGCTTTTGTCTTGGCCAACCGGTAATAGCGTTTGTTGGGCAGTTTTTAGCACATTTTGTACATCCGATACAACGATCATCGATCGCAAAATGTGTCAATTCTCTACATACACCTGCTGGACAAGTTTTATCGATGACATGTGCTTCATATTCGTGTCTAAAATGTTTTAAAGTAGATAGAACTGGGTTAGGTGCAGTTTGTCCTAAACCACAAAGTGAAGTTTCTTGAATCATGTGAGCAAGTTTTTCAAGTTCATCGATATCTGTTAATGTTCCGTGGCCTTCACAAATACGGTCTAATATGACTTTCATTTGTTTGGTACCTTCACGGCATGGTGTGCATTTACCACAGGACTCATCAACCGTAAAATCGAGATAAAAGCGTGCAACATCGACCATGCAGTTATCTTCATCCATGATGATCATTCCACCAGAACCCATCATTGATCCAAGTGCAGTTAAATTTTCAAATTCAATGGGTGTATCTAAATCTTTTTCAGTAATGCATCCACCCGATGGTCCACCCGTTTGAACAGCTTTAAATTTACGTTTATTAGGTATACCTCCGCCAATATCATAAATAACTTCTCTTAAT
>MIDA01000014.1 GCA_001830045.1 Tenericutes bacterium RIFOXYA12_FULL_35_10
ATAATAATATATATGTTTATTTATGGGAGGGTTTTCTATGGATCATACCTATTTTAGGGAATTTATGACGTATTTAAAAAAAGAAGATAAACCAGCTGCAGTAAGCTATGCTTTATCTTTAATTGAAAATCAAAATGTAGAACTTGAAGACTTATATTTAAATGTTTTAGCACCATCACTGATCTATTTTGAATGTGATGAAAAAGATGAAGATGTTTGTATCTGGAAAGAACACTTTAGAACATCGATTATTAGAACGATTCTAGAATCATGTTATGTGCATGTTTTAAAATTAACGAAAAATGTTAAAAAGAACGGTGTTAAAGTCATGGTTTTAACACCTGCTTTTGAATATCATGAAATTGGTGCGATCATGAACACACATTTCATGTTATTAGAGGGTTTTGATGCTCATTATATTGGTGCAAACACACCCAAAGCAGAAATTTTATCTGCGATCAGAACGTATCATCCTGATTATGTTGCTTTATCTGTAACAAATCCTTATAACATCGTTGTTACAAAACAAACAACGGATGAAATTAAGCGGTTTTTCCCTGAAGTGGGTATTATTTTAGGTGGTCAAGCATTTAAAGACCTAAGCCATATCGAGCATCTACAGTACGATGAAATTTTAAACAGTCTTGAAGATCTTAAAGCATTTGGAAAGAAGGTATCAGCAAAATGAAACTTGCATTCCAAATAGCTTGGCGTTTTTTAATGTCTGCTAAAAAACAAACATTCATTATTATCTTAGGTATTTCCGTAGGCGTATCTGTGCAAGTGTTCATTGGTTCCTTGATCAGTGGATTACAGAACAGTTTAGTTGATACAACCATTGGTTCATCATCACACCTTTCTGTATCTGCTATTGATGAAGGTATTATCTCTAATTATGATGATGTAGAAGCAAACATTTTATCACAAAGCGATCTTTTCAGTGTGACAACTCCTGTTTTTGATCTACCTGGTATTTTAGAAAAAGGTGAAGAAAAAACAGAAGTTCTTTATCGTGGATTAGAATTTGATTCAGCAAACCAAATCTATGGTTTTGATGAAAAACTGGTTGAAGGAAGCTTACCAGATGCACTTGATGAAATTGCATTAGGGATTGCTATTAAAGAAGAACTTGACTTAAATATCAATGAGACGATTACCATGGAAATTTTAGGTCAGTTTAAAACATTAACGATTGTAGGATTCTTTGATTTAAATGTTGCACAACTTAATCGAAGCTGGGGTGTAGGAACGATTGAGACGCTTCAAACGATTTACGGTGAAGTTGGTGCTACACGTATTGAATCTCAGTTATCTGAACCTTTTGATGCAGAAGCGCTGAGCTTAACCTTAGATGACATTCTTTTATCAGACGGGTATGAAACCAAAAACTGGATGGTTGAAAACGAATCACTCCTTTCAGGTTTACAAGGCCAAAGTATTTCATCACTTATGATTCAAATTTTTGTGATTATTTCAGTTGTTTTAGGGATTTCTTCAACATTAGCAATCACAGTGATGCAAAAATCAAGACAAATTGGTATTATGAAGGCGATGGGTATTAAAGATCAAGATGCATCCTACGTTTTTCTATCTGAAGGATTTATTCTAGGAATCTTTGGTGCCATTGGTGGTGTTTTATTAGGCTTAGGTTTATCTTATGCCTTTACAACGTTTGCGTTAAACCCAGATGGCACACCGGTTGTTACACTCTTTATTGATCCTGGATTTATTCTCTTATCGGGTGGGATTGCGCTTGTCGCATCCACGATTGCAGCATTAACACCTGCGATTAAATCATCTAAACTGACAGTCATCGAGGTGATCCGTAATGCCTAATATCGTTGAACTTAAAAATATAAATAAAATTTATGGTATCAAAACACCAAATCCGACACAAGTGTTATATGATGTATCATTAAACATTGAAGAATCAACCTTCAATTCCATCATTGGACAATCTGGTTCAGGTAAATCAACACTTTTAAACATATTAGGAACACTGGATAAAGCAACATCAGGTGATGTCTTAATCAATGGTAAAAACACACAAGAGATGACTAAAAATGAGTTATCGACCTTAAGAAATGAAGCGATTGGTTTTATTTTCCAATTTCATTATTTACTTCCAGAATTTACAGCATTAGAAAATGTATTAATGCCTTATCGTATATCTAAAAAGCCAATCACAGAAGAGGTATTAAAAAGAGCACATGAACTCCTAGATATTGTTGGATTAAACAATAGAAAAGATAATCTTGCAACCAATTTATCCGGTGGACAGCAACAAAGAGTTGCAATCGCAAGATCGTTAATCAATAACCCTAAAATCATCTTAGCAGATGAACCTACAGGTAATCTAGATTCTGATACAACCGAGCAAGTCTATGACTTACTTAGAGAGATCAATCAGCGGTTTAAGACGACATTTATTATCATTACACATGATCGTCATATCGCAGAAAAAGCAGATCGCATCATCGAAATTAAAGATGGAAGAATCAATTTAGATATCAAAAAATAATGGTAAGAGCCCGATGTGAATGTATGCGGGCTCTATTCATTAGAGAAAGGTGATATTTACCTTACGATTTTCTTAAGTATTTGAAACTGTTAAGAAATAATTATACAATAATCATGCATAAAGAAGGAGGGCACCTATGTCTACATTTTCTTGGGTGATTTATTCACTCTTTGCAGGACTTGCATTAATCCCAGTCATTAAACTTGATGAAGTTAGATCGAACCAACAATACCGTGTTTTATGGTTCTTGTCACTTCTTGTTTTTGTATGGGCGATTTTAATCGGATTTAATTTAACTGCTGAAACTGCATTTGTGCTTTATTACAGTAGGCTTTTGACTTATCCAATCGTTTTCGGCATATCTTATACCATTTATACAACGTTTCAAATGTATATCAAAAATAGATCTTCTAAGCTGTTTCATTTTCTTGCTTTATCATTTTTCTTTATCGATGTGCTTGTTGTATTGACAAATTCAACACACTTATGGGTTTTAAAGATGTCTTATGATCCAAATCTGACAAGAGAAATTTTCAATGAAGTGTCACGAGGTTGGTTCTTCTTAGTTCATACCATCGTATGTTATATTATCTTATTATTAGGTTTTGGTCGTATGCTTGTTTATCTTGCTAAAAAAGAAAAGGAAACCGAAGATGTATTTCCATTTCCAATGATTTTAATCAGTTTAGTCTTAGGTATTGGTTTAAATATCACACATTTATTTTTCATTCACTTTCCAATTGACCCAACATTTTTATTTGTTGTCATTGTGACATTCCTGTTATATACAATTATTTATAAGCGGGATTTCAATGTTAACTTAATACTGTCATCAAGAACGTTTTTATTTAGTAAAATGAGAGAGATGTATGTTATTTTAGATCCTCAACGACAAGTGATCGAATATTCTTCCAATTTAATGGAACGTTTTGGACATTTAGGTTTTCGTGAAGGTGAAAGCGTTAAAGAATTTTTTAGAAAATTAAAATACGAGTCGATTTGCTATCACGATATTACAGAAATAAAAGCGATCCCTTATGATGCGAAAAAATACTATCTTCACATCGAAGATCAAGAATATCGGATTGATCGTTTTAGATCAAAAGGCGCACTTATTCTTTTATATGATGAAACATTAACCGTGAAAATGATGCATGAAATCGATGAGATCAAATCACATGATTTAATGACCAACGTATACAACCGCAGCTATTTCGAACAGCATCGTGAGATGTATGAAAAAGAACATGAATCCATGGGACTCATTATGTTTGATGTTGATGGATTAAAGCTTTTTAATGATTATTTAGGTCACCGTGAAGGTGATCAATTACTGGTGAAGTTTTCATCTATTTTATTAAAGCTCAATCAAATCTATGATGATTTAATTCCGATTCGTTTTGGTGGCGATGAATTCGTTTTAATTGCTAAAAAAGCGGATCAGAAGAAGATGGATGATATCATGACGAGAATCATTGAGGGATCGATCCATCAAAATAAACTTGAAAACATCAGTTTCTCTTATGGCATGGTCATTCGAACACATAAAGAGCCTTTACATAGCATGTTAAAACGTGCCGATGAAAAATTGTATGAGATGAAAGAATCCCGGACAGAGTATAAAAAAGAATTGGTTTGTGATTTAGAAATTGAAGCAAACCAAATACCCAGAAAAAAGAAAAGTTAAGTTTATATCATTAAAAAAACGTAAACCTCATCGAGATTTACGTTTTTATTTATGATCTTATGAATGGAATGATCCGAGATAAAATGATGATGATTAATATTAACAACGCACTAAAACCTGAGGTATAGATGATTATCGGATAGGATGTGTTTAAATCTTCTAAGCGAAGATGCCTCATATAGATTCCAAAGTAAGCCCATATGAAGACGAACCCGAAGACGATATCTTTTTGAAAGTAAACCATGATTAATCCCAGTATTAATCCGATGATCAGCATAGAAACTGTCAAAAGGGTAGCTAACTGTCCTTCAGAGGGTGCACCTAATGAAACTAAGAGAATCGTGATGTTTGCTATGGTTGCAACCGAAATCCAACCGAGATAAAGCGAAATGCTTGATTGAATGAGCCACATCTCGTTTTTTGAAAATAGATAAGCAACAATGAGTGAACCGAGTAATAAAAGCATAACAATCGTTGATAATAAGATTTTGTTATAGTGCCATGAGAGAAGCCAAAGTATATTAAAAAGTGATGAAACAGAAAATGCATGTAACACATAGATGATGCTTTTCGAACTCTCATTAATTGGCATTTGCCACTGGAAAAGTTGATAAACGATCCAAGCACCAAGTGATAAATAAATCAGTCCCCAAATCGAAAAAGTCATCCCACTGGGTTGAAAAAGATTTGGGTATTGATTAGATATTTGACCGGTTGTTTGATTGTTGATGGGGAGTGTATTCGCAAGTGTGTTTATTACCAGTACAGCAACAAACATGATCAATGCGGTTATAAGTGCAACATGATAATGCGTTTGAGTCATCATCGTTTCCTCCTTTGATAAAGAAAAGACAATCCGAAGATTGTCATCATGAAGCTACGCGGGTTGGATTAAGATCTTTCAATGAAAATAAAATATACGCTGTTTTAGTCATTTGGTTTCCTGCTGACATAAATGTATAATCGACTTTCACATAAAGGTTTGGTTCAGTGACTTGAACAAACCATAGGGGAGAAACAGGTAATTCATAATTAAAACTAATACCGACTCTTTTATTGGTTGTTAGAAGAGGTGTTGATGGAATGGATGATCTTAGATCTGTCCATGGTGTCTTTAAGACGGGTGTCATGGATACGTTTAAAATTTCATAATTGTCTTTTGCTTCATAAGACATATCAAATTTATATTCGCCACCGACTAATACACCTTGATCATTTTTCTCTGGGTAGGAGAGTTCATACCAACTGATGTTGACTTTGATCGCATCAAGATCATCTTTTGAAACAAACTTATTGATATAAGTTGTTTGTTCTGTAACAGTTTGATCAAAATGAACTTTTCTGTTGTTTGCATATGCCCCAATATATACCGTTAAAATTAAAGTTAGAGGAATGACTGTAACAAACATCAGTAATGCAATTTTAATACGATTTTTATGAATAGCGCTTAATACTTTTCGACGCTTTTGAATAGGTTTGATTTGTTGTGCCATGAATGTTTCATGCTCCTTCACTGATATGTACATCCTCTATTATACATGAACTTAATGATTTATACCAACCGTTTCAAAATGGTTTAATCATTTTCTGATTCACACACTTTTTCATATTTATAACCATAGGTTTAATCTTGCCTGCTTTCTTTTTTCTTGATTGACTTGAAGAGGTCTTATACGGTATAATGATACAGTGCAACAAGTATAAATGACAATTGGCTAATATCAGTTGTTTAAGAATATAATATGGAGGTGTTGAAATGCTTATAGTAGCACTCAGTGCTGTTGAAGGCATCATCTCCGGTTTGCTAATCGTAGGCGCACTTGTCGTCGGTTACTTCATTCGTGTTTGGCACCACGAAAAAAGTATAAAGACGAGTCGTGCAACGGCTGAAAAAATTGTTGAAGATGGAAAAAAAGAAGCTGAAAAAGCAAAAAGAGAATCTGTTTTAGAAGCTAAACAAGAGATTTTTGCGTTACGTAAAGAGTTTGATAATGATGTGCGTGAACGCAGACAAGTCGTGCTTAACCTTGAAAACAAGGTTTCACAGCGAGAAGATACATTAAATCGCCGTGCACTTCACCTTGATAAACGTGAAGAAACATTAGCACTACGTGAAGAAAAACTCGAAGAAAAGAGAGAAACACTCGAACAATTAAATAGCAAAGCGGAAGAAGTCTTAAAACAGCAAGAAGAAAAATTGATGGAGATCTCTGGTTTAAATGTAGACCAAGCAAGAGATATCATCATGGCACGCGTTAGGGAGTCCCTATCCGATGAAATCGCAACCTACATCAAAGATGAGGAAGAAAAAGCGAAAAATGAAGTACAGTCAAGATCTAAACAGCTCTTGGCACTTGCCATTCAGAAGTATGCAAGTGAAACAACAACCGAAAGAACTGTTTCCGTTGTTGATTTACCAAACGATGATATGAAGGGTAGAATCATTGGTCGTGAAGGTCGTAATATTCGCACCATTGAGGCATTAACAGGTGTTGATTTAATTATCGATGATACCCCAGAAGCAGTCGTATTAAGTGGATTTGATCCGATTCGTAGAGAAATCGCGAAACGTGCGTTAAGTACACTTGTCTCTGATGGACGTATTCACCCAGGTCGTATCGAAGAAGTTGTTGAAAAAGCAAGAGTCGAAGTCGATATGTTCATTCGTGAAGCTGGTGAAGAAGCAGTCTTTAGAACAGGTATCGGAAGAATTCATCCAGACTTAGTTAAGTTATTAGGTCGTTTAAGTTTTAGAACAAGTTACGGACAAAATGTATTAAAACATTCAATCGAAGCAGCTTTCCTTGCAGGTAAGCTTGCTGTTGAAATTGGTGAAGATGAAATCCTTGCTCGCCGCGCAGGACTTCTTCATGATATCGGTAAAGCAGTCGACCACGAAGTTGAAGGTGGACATGTTGAAATCGGTGTTAATATTGTCAATCGCTATAAAGAACCTAAAGAAGTGGTGGATGCGATTGCATCACATCATGGTGATAAAGAACCCGAATCAATCATTGCAGTCTTGGTAGCAGCAGCGGATGCACTTTCTGCAGCACGCCCAGGTGCAAGATCTGAATCGATGGAAAATTATGTGAAGCGTTTGGAACAATTGGAAGCCATTTCGAACGAAGTACAAGGTGTTGAAAAATCATATGCTATTCAGGCTGGACGTGAAATTAGAGTCATCGTTAAACCTGAACAAATCGATGATTTATCGACATTTAAAGTAGCTCGAGAAATCAAGGAACAGATTGAACAAAAGATGACCTATCCAGGAACCATCAAAGTGACAGTCATCCGAGAAACAAGAGCAACAGACATTGCAAAATAAGAGGCTTTGGCCTCTTTTTGTTAGAAAAGAGTTGGTTTAATGAAAGTGTTATTTATCGGTGATTTATATGGTAAACCTGGATTAGACATTTTAACAGAAAAAATGGCTGAACTGAAAGAAACATATAAACCAAATTTAATTATTTTAAATGCAGAGAATGCACATTTTGGACGCGGAATTAACTTAAAGATTTATAAAGATCTGATGTCTTTAGGTATTCACGTGATCACGATGGGTAATTGGGTTTGGGGACATAAAGAATTGTTTGAATTTATTGATGATGCCAACATTGTGAGACCCTTTAACTTTAGGGAAGCTCCAGGTAGAGGTTTTATCACATTTAACTATAATGGACAAAAGGTACTCATTATCAATGCTTTAGGAAGAACATTTATGAATCCTCAAGTAGGCGATCCATTTACGGGTATTGATGAGATCATTAAAAATAATCCATCAGATTATCAAATCATTGATATTCACGCTGAAGCAACTTCAGAAAAAGTTGCTTTAGGTCATTATTTAGATGGCAGAGTCAGTGCTGTATTAGGTACACATACACACATTCAAACAGCAGATGAAAGAGCACTTCCTAATGGAACACTCTACATCACAGATGTTGGTATGACTGGTCCTAAAGAAGGTGTCATCGGTGTTTCGAAAGAGATTGTAATAAATCGTTTTTTAAATGGTTTTTCAACACCCAATGAAGTTGCTCAAGGACCCAAACAATTAAATGCAGTCATCATGGATTTAAGACTCAAAACAATTAAACGTATACACATGGAAAGCGAAACAGTGTAGAGCACACTGTTTTTTCATGTATAATAGGAACTGGTGATGAAATGAACAACGTAGATTTAGAAAAATATTTTAAACCTGATTTAAATCAGGCAAGAAAGCGCTCAAAGAAAACAGTTGAAGAACTTAAGTTTCAACTTGATGATGCGCATGAAAAAGTAGGTCTTGGAAAGACTTATAAAATCGATACATATGGCTGCCAAGGTAATGAAGCGGATAGCGAAACCATGGCGGGTATTTTAGAATTGATGGGATTTGCTAAAACTGAAGAAGAACATCAAGCAGATGTCATCATTATCAATACATGTGCCATTCGTGAAAATGCTGAAAATAGAATTTGGGGAGAACTTGGTCGTTTAAAAGCGTATAAAAGACAAAACCCCAATCTCATTTTAGGTTTAGCTGGATGTATGGCTCAAGAAGAAAATGTGGTTGAACGTGTCTTAAAGAAATATCAACACGTCGACATCGTTTTTGGTACACACAATATTCATAAACTTCCTGAATATATCGAAACAGCGATGTTTAACAAAGAAAGAGTCATTGAAGTCTTTTCTAGAGAAGGCGAAATCATTGAAAATCTGCCTAAAGTCAGACAACATCATTTTAAAGCGTGGGTTAACATCATGTTTGGTTGTGATGAGTTTTGTACGTATTGTATCGTCCCTTATACCCGTGGTAAGGAAAGATCAAGAAGTAAAGATGAAGTAATTGCTGAAGTGAAAGAACTTGTTAAGCAAGGTTATCAAGAAGTGACTTTACTCGGCCAAAACGTCAATGCTTATGGTAAAGACATTAAAACAGATGATTATACGTTTGGTGATTTACTGAGAGACTTAAATGAAACAGGTATTGAACGCATTCGTTTTACAACCTCACATCCACATGATTTAGACCTAAAAACGATGGAAGCGATGCGAGATTGTAAGCATGTTATGCCATTTTTCCATTTACCAGTTCAATCAGGATCCAATCCTGTATTAAAAAAGATGAATCGTCATTACACCAAGGAATCGTATTTAAAAACCTTAAATGAGTTAAAAGAAACTGTTCCTGGTATTTCAGTAACAACTGATATTATCGTAGGATTTCCAGGAGAAACCGAAGAAGACTTTATGGAAACCATGGATTTAGTTGAAAAAGCACAGTTTGAAGGAGCTTTCACATTTGTGTTTTCAAAAAGAGAAGGCACACCAGCAGCAACCTTTGAAGATTCAACACCAGAAGAAGAAAAGAAACAACGCTTATACATGCTCAATGATAAGATTAATGCAGGTTATTTAAAAGGTAACGAACGTTTTGTTGGAGAAACCGTGAAAGTTTTAGTCGATGGCGTCTCTAAATATGATGATACAGTATTAGCAGGTTATTCAGAACATAATAAACTCGTTAACTTTAAAGGTGATAAGTCACTCATCGGAAAGATTGTATCCGTCAAAATAACGTTAGCTAAAACATGGTTTTTAATGGGTGAAGCGCTATGAGTGAAAAAGAAAAACTTATTCAAATGCTCGAAACTAATGAAGAGATTCAAAGGTATAAACGGATTGAATCACTCATTAATGACAATAAAGAAATTAGTCAAAAATTCAATGAATTAAAACGCGTTCAAAAGCAATTAGTTAATGCAAAGCATATTGGAAAACAAGAAGCCATCCTCACCTTTCAGGCACAATATGATGCCATTTATGAAGCGATTGAATCCTATCCTTTAATGGCCGATTATTTGGCTTTACAAGGCGACATCAACGAAATGGTTCAATCGATTGTTTCCATCATCGAGGAAGGTCTCGAAAAAGAATTCGAAAAATGATAGCCCTTTAAGGGCTGTTTTCTTTCAAAAGAGGTAAAAAAACTTGTAAAAAACGCATATTCATTGTATGATGAAATAAAGAAGTATGATGGAGGTTCGCTATGCCAAGACTTACAAGAGACAGTAACGTATCCGTAGGGACAAAGGAATTTAAAGTAGACGATATCCTCAAAACAATCATCTATTTGCCCGCAAATCAAGTCAAGTCATTTTTTATAGAGATTGGTCTGACGATACCAAGAGAAATGAGAATGTTCGTCTTAAGAGAAACCTTAAGAGAAAAAGTCATTGAGACAAGAAAATCAAGATTAACACTTGCAGACGAACTGAATTACCGCCTATCTTGGTTTACTGAATTCACTGAAACTCAGTTAGAAAATCTGTTGATTTTTTTTGATGATCCCGTTTTAGATAAAGCTTTCTTGGAAGATTTTTGGACTGACTTAATTTCTTATATGGTTGAAAAAGGTGTCACACCTAAAGACCTAAAGAAGATTCTTGATTTATCGATCCAACACGTCAGAGCCGTAGGTCTTGAACTTCCTAACATGAAGACCTATAACCGTGAACTTAAAGATTTATTCTTTGACTCCATGGGACGGATTGATGGGCTACCTCCACAAAAAATTAGACCCGTTTTATATAAGAGTTCTACACTGACAGAAGTGCGTGATTTAGGTTCTAAATACGACGTTGATGTTCCGAGACGTTTAAAGAAAACAGAACTTGCAGATATCATCGTTAAAGAATTAAAAGATAGAGGACAACACACAGACGAACTCGAAACACAAATTCGTTCAATGTCTGTGATCGTGATGCAACGTTTTGCGATTGATCATGATATTAAAGCATCGACAGAACTGAAAAAAGAAGAAATTATTGAATATATTTTAGCAAACGCCAAAGAAACCAAAGAAGCGTACTTTGTTCCTGAATCGCCACAGGTTTATGAAAAAGAAGTTGAAGAAGTCAGCAAGCACGTCGAAGAAGTGAAAGTTGTTCCACAGGTTGTTCAAGTCGTTGAAGAACCTGTTGAAGAGATTAAAGAAAGTGTTTCTGAAGACATCGTTGAAGAAAATCCTGTCGTTTTAGAAGAAGTGAGCGAAGTTGAAGAAAAAGTTGAAGAAGCACCTAAACAAATTGCTCCCGTTCAAGAAGTTAAGGGACCAGTTCAGTATGTGCAATCTCAAGTTGATCTCTCATCACTCGTGAATGAAATTAGACTTCTAAGACAATCGATTGAAGCATTAGCAAAACAACCAGAAACCGTTGAAGAAAAAGTAAAAGAAAAAGAACTTCCTGAACCTGTATTGATTAACACAGCAGAATTCTATGGTAATCCAAAATCATTAAAGAAGATTATCAAAAATGATGAAGCTGATGAACGTGAAAAATTTGTTGAAGATAAAAAACAAGCATCTTCAATTGGTACAGATAAGAATGATGATGAAATAGTTCCAGCTGAACTTCGTTTCTTCAAGAAGGTTGGCATAGGACTTGGTAAGTTCTTCTTGAAGTTTTTCAAAGTATTACTTAAAGTCGCACTCATTTTATTAGGTATAGCACTCCTGTTATTCCTACTTTATGGTATACTTGCACATTTCACAGATATCGCATTCTTAGCACCTGTTGATCAGTTCTTAGATAATCTGTTTGGTTTAGGTTTACTGACAAAATATACAAATCTTTTGGGTAGTATTTTTGGATAAACTACACATGAAGTAAAAGGGGAACAACCATGGATAAACAGCTTTTTACCCCCATGATGCAACAATATCTAACCATCAAAGAAGACTACGCGGATGCGCTAGTCTTTTTTCGATTAGGTGATTTCTATGAAATGTTTTTTGATGATGCGATTTTAGCGTCTAAGGTTTTAGAGATTGCGCTCACCTCAAGAGATGCTGGACAAAAAGTTCCCATGTGTGGTGTGCCTTTTCATTCCGTAAAACCTTATATTCAAAAACTCATTGAAAAAGGGTTTAAAATTGCGATCGTGGAACAAGTCACTGAACCTGGTAAAGGTTTAGTCCAAAGAGAAGTCGTGAGATTGATTACACCAGGTACGGTATTTGAAGAAGGTATTTTAGATGCGAAAACCAATAATTTTATTGGTGGTTTAGTGCTCACCGAACAAGGTTATGTACTCTCTTATATCGATATATCAACAGGTGAATCCTTTATAACCGATGGTTTAGATAAAAAAGTTGCACTGGATCACATTTTTAGTTTAGATATTAGAGAAATCGTTTTACCCCTGCACTTTGATCAAAACTTTGTGTCGAGTTTAGAAAATGATGGAAGATTAGTTTCGACATCAGATCTACTGACGATTGTTGATAATAAGACAACTAATCATCTTGAACGTGAACAAAAAAGAGCAGCTTCGCATTTAATCAATTACTTAATTACTACACAAAAATCAGCGTTATCTCATTTAATGCCTTTTCAAATCGTTCATTTAAAAGGACATATGCGTCTTGATTACCGTGTGAAAAAGCATTTAGAAATTGATGAATCACTTTCTAATAATCAACAAACGACTTTATTATCGCATTTAAATCATTGTCAAACAGCGATGGGTTCAAGATTGTTAAAATCCTATTTAAACCATCCTTTGTTTGATAAGGATGAATTAAACAAGCGTTATGATTTGATTGACTCGTTTAAATCATACCGTTACAGAGACGATGTTTTATCACACTTAAAGTATATCTACGATATCAACCGAATTGTCGGTCGTATCGCATTTAATACCGTGAATGCAAGAGATTTAGAACAACTCAAAGAAACATTAAAGCATGTTCCTGAGTTAAAAGAAACATTATTAAAATATGAAGAACCTAAAATCAATGAACTGATTGGGCAGATGGATATCCATGAAAGTTTATGTGAATTTTTAGAAAGTGCAATCCACCCTGAACCACCTTTAGGTTTAAAAGATGGTGGCATTATCAAAGAAGGATTCAATCAGAAGTTAGATGAGTTAAGAGATGTTGATCTTCACGGTCAAGCGTGGTTATCTTCGTTTGAATCGGATGAAAGAGAAAAAACAGGTATTAAAAATTTACGCGTTGGCTATAACCGTGTTTTTGGTTATTACATTGAAGTATCCAAAGGTAATTCAAGTCTCGTTAAAGAAGAGTTTGGTTATGAAAGAAAACAAACATTAACGAACTCTGAACGTTTTATTACACCTGTCTTAAAAGAAAAAGAAGACGATTTGTTACATGCCAAAGAAAAAGCGATGTCTTTAGAGTATGAACTCTTTAAAGAAATCAGAGAAAAAGCACTAACCTATACCGTGAGCTTACAAGCTTTAGCACGTCAAATTGCAGAAATCGATCTGTTTTTAAATTTAGCAATTTTAGCAGAAAAAAATCGGTATGTCAGACCGACACTCCATGATAATAGAGAAGTTAAAGTCATCAAGGGTAGACATCCGGTTGTAGAAAAATTTACGAAGTTCGTTGAAAATGATGTGATCATGCATGAAGGTGAGATCTTCTTAATTACGGGTCCTAACATGAGTGGTAAATCAACGTATATGCGGATGTTTGCGATGATTTGCTATATGGCGCAAATGGGATCTTTCGTACCTGCAGATTCAGCAGTTCTACCTTTATATGATGCAATTTTTACCAGAATCGGATCATCTGATGATTTATCAGGTGGTAAGTCGACATTTATGGTGGAAATGGTTGAATCCAATGAAGCGTTAACAAAAGCTACTGAAAAATCACTCATTTTATTTGATGAAATCGGTAGAGGAACTGCAACCTATGATGGGATGGCTTTAGCACAAGGCATGATTGAATACATTCATGAAAAGATTAAAGCACAAACACTTTTTTCAACGCATTACCATGAACTGACTGTCTTAGAACAAAGTTTATCACGCTTAACGAATCTTTGTGTGAGAGCTAAAGAAGAACATGATACCATGGTGTTTTTACACCATGTCGAAAAAGGAACAACCGATAAATCGTATGGTATTCAAGTGGCATCTCTTGCACATTTACCCAAAAGTTTAATCGCACGATCAAAAGAAATTTTAACGAAGCTTGAAAATAAAGAAAACAAAGTCGCTTTAGACTTGTTTAATTATGATGCGTATGAAGAAAAAGAAATTGAAGTGATCTCACCTGAAGGTGTGTCTCTTTTAGAAGAGATTGAAAAAATGGATATTGATCATTTAACACCAATTGATGCACTGTTATTATTAAAACATTACCAAAGTCTACTCAAGAAAAAGTAAGGAGTTACTATGCCTGTTATTCGTCAAATGGATCAAAGACTTGCCAATATGATTGCTGCTGGAGAAGTTGTCGATAGACCAGCATCTGTCATCAAAGAATTAATCGAGAATGCAATCGACGCGAAAGCTAGTGTGATTATGGTCGATGTTTTTGATATGGGCATGTCCAAGATGGTTGTTGCTGATAATGGGTGTGGTATGGATCATGTGGATGCCAAAATGGCATTTTCAAGACATGCGACTTCAAAAATTAAAGATGAATATGATTTATCACATATTAAAACGTTGGGTTTTCGCGGTGAAGCACTTGCTGCAATCGCATCCGTTTCAAAAGTTGTTTTGAAAACCAGACAAGAAGATCAAGAGGGTTATATGGTTATTTATGAAGGTGGCCATTTTATCTCAGAAGGTGTTGCGAGTTTAAATAAAGGAACGATCATTGAAGTGAATGATTTATTTTTTAACACGCCTGCAAGGTTTAAATACATTAAATCTGAGGTTGCTGAAAAAAATCAAATCATTGATATTTTTGATCGGTTAGCGCTCGCACATCCAGAGATTCGTTTTTCTTTATCTATGGATGGTAAGAAAGTCAAAGAAACCTTTGGTAAACCTGATATGCATCAACTCATTGATAGCATTTATGGACCTCGTATGACACAAGGCATGGTCAGTTTTAAAGAAGTCGTTCAAAAAGTTGAAATTGAAGGATATCTTTTATCGCCACAGATCGCACGATCTAGAAAAAAAGATATTTCTATTTTTGTTAATGGCAGATATATAAAAAATTATGCACTCGTTCAAGCGGTGATTGATGGCTATCATTCATTTATGATGGTTGGTAAATATCCGGTTGCACTTATTCATATCGTTTTAGATCCAAGTTTATTAGATTGTAATGTGCATCCTCAAAAATATGAAGTGAAATTTGTCAATGAAATGATTTTAGCGTATCACATTGAAGGCTATGTGAAACAAGCCCTTCTTTCAGCAAGACACGAAATTCCTGAATCGTTAGAAAAGATTCATAAAGTTGAAAGAGAAAATACGTATACACCCATTCAAATGGATTTTACGGAAATCAGAGAAGAACATGTTGATCATATAGAAGAAAAAGAAAGACATAAACTTCCTGATTTATCATATGTCGGTGTGTTTTCTGGTACGTATCTCATTTTTCAAAATGAGGAAGGTATGTATTTAGTCGATCAACATGCTGCAGCAGAACGTGTGCGTTATGAACACTACATGAAAGTGTTTAAAAACCCACAAAAAATCAGAAAAATGATGTTACTTGGATTTGCACTTCCTTTAACAGATCAAGATTTAAGTGTCATTAAACATAACTTAAAAGCATTAGCTGATGTCGGTTTTATCTTTAATGAAAACGTAGAACTTTTAGAAGTTCCCACATGGTTAAGGGATGAAGATATCGATTTAGCAGTAGAGACAGTTGTTACGATGCTTGATCAAGAAAAACATATTGATTTATTAAAATTAAGAGATGCACTCGCCAAAGATATCAGTTGTAAAGGTGCGATTAAAGCTAACAAATCACTTTCAAAGATTGAAATTGATCATTTGATGAAAGAACTACAAGTATGCGAAAATCCTTACCACTGTCCACATGGAAGACCAACCATCATCAAGTTATCCCATTATGATATTGAACGTATGTTTAAGCGGGTGGTCTAAATGAAAAAATTAATCATTTTAGTTGGACCAACGGGATCAGGAAAAACCCATGTTTCCATTGAACTTGCGAAAACATTTGGCTGCGAAATTATTAATGGTGACTCCGTTCAAGTTTACAAAAGACTTGATATCGGATCTGCAAAAATTAAAGAGAGTGACATGATGGGTGTTAAACATCATTTACTCGATATGAAAGATCCAAAAGATAACTACAGTGTTTTTGAATTTCAAAAAGATGTTAGAAAACTCATTGAAGAAATTAAGTTACCCATGATTGTGGGTGGCACAGGTTTTTATATCAATGCAGCAATCTCGAAGTTTGAATTTGTTGAAGAAAAAAGAGATGCATCTTTTGATTTAGATCATGAAACATATTCAAATCTTGAACTCTATCAAAAACTGATTAAACTTGATCCAGATATTATCATTGATGGCAATAACAGAAGACGAGTCTTACGTGCACTTGAACAAGCTATGGCAGGTACACCTCGCTCAACCAAAAATAAAAAAGATGAACGTTTATTTGATCCACTCATCATTTATTTGGATTTAGATAAAGATATTTTAACAAAAAGATTAAATCTTCGATTAGAAAAACAACTTGAAGAAGGATTTATTGAAGAGGTTAAAGCATTAAAAGAAGAAGGTATCATCATCAATGCGATTGGTTATCGTGAGATCAATCGCTATTTAGATGGGCTTCTTACCTATGATGAAATGAAAGAAGAGATCATTAAAGTATCCAGAAAATTAGCAAAAAAACAAAAAACTTATTTTATCAATCAGATGAAACCTTTGGTTTATAATGCTTTATCGGATACACTGATCGATGATTTGAAAAAAGCGATTAAGGCTTATGTGGAGGAAGACGATGAAAGAAATTCAAATACCTAAAGCTTTCCAACCTTTTTTAGGTGAAAAAATAACGGTGAATGCACTGATTTTAGTCGTTGTTTTTAGTCTTGGCATGACACTTCTTACTCTTTATATTGCAAAACCACTTTTTGAAGCACTTCCTGTTTTAAACCAAGTGTTACTCATTTTAATAATGATTGATGTTTATGGTGGGATAGTGGCAAATTTCTTCCCAAGTGTTAAAGCATATTATGATTTGCATCCATTCATGAAGAAAGTGTTTGTTTTTCTTCATGTGCATCCATTTATCATCATTTGGTTGTCCGGATTAGAATTTCGGATTGCATTTATTCTTTATGCAGTGATTATTGGTTCGCATGTCTTAGTAAGATTAATGAAAAAAAGAAATCACCAAGAACTTTTAGCGATTTTCTTTAACTTATTAGCAGCTGTCTTGATCTATGATACCTTACAGCCTATTCCTGCTTATCTTTCTCTTTTACTATTCGCACTTTTTGTCAAATTGATTTACGGGTTTTCAGTTGATTTAATTCCTCAAAAAAAGGATGAAGTTTTATGAAGATCTTTTTAATTGGTATGCCAGGATCTGGTAAATCGACCGTTGGAAGATTACTTGCGAATAAGTTAAATTATACATTTGTTGATCTTGATGGCATGATTGAACGTCATGCACTGATGTTTATTGATGAGATTTTTGAAAAATTTGGAGAAGTCAAATTTAGAGAATTAGAAACAGAAAGCTTAAAAAACCTTCCTGACTGCGACCTTGTTGTTTCATGTGGCGGTGGGATTATTACAAAGAAAGAAAATAAAACATTGATGAAGGGTATCAAAGTGTATTTAGATACCGATATTGAGATTATTAGAAAAAGATTAGAAACGGATTATATCAGACCACTTTTAAAGAAAAAATCTTTAGATCAACTGTATAATGAACGTTATTTAAAATATGTCGATTTTGCAGATGTGATGATTTCAAATGAAAAAAGCCCAGAAGAAACGGTTGATCTTATCATGAATCATCTCTCTAAGGAGGACAAAAAATGAATATTTTAGTCATACATGGACCTAATTTAAACATGTTAGGCAGAAGAGATCCTAAACTCTATGGAACGATGACCCAAGACGAACTTTATGATGCATTAACTGAAGAATACCAAACGGTTGAATTCACCTTTTATCAATCCAATTATGAAGGTGAACTGATCGATGTGATTCACCACGCGATGGATGAAAACTATGATGCACTTATCATAAATCCTGCAGCACTCACACATACATCGGTTGCTCTTCGTGATGCATTAGAGATTTTATCGATCCCCAAAGTTGAAGTTCATCTATCAGATATTACCAAAAGAGAAGCATTTAGAGCAGTAGATCTCATCAAAGATGTCTGTGATGCGTGTTTCATGGGTAAAAAACTAGAATCTTATTTTGAAGCCGTTGAATACGTCCTTACGCACGTAGAAACTGTTTGATTTGAAGCTTAAAATGTGAAAAAAAGTAGGTTTTTGTTGTTTAATGCATTTCTTTCATGTATAATGAAAACGGCAAAAAACCAGTGAGGAGTTATATCATGATTAGTACAAACGATTTTAAAACCGGACAAACCATCTTATATGAAGGAAATATTTACTCAGTTATTGAATTTATGCATGTTAAACCAGGTAAGGGTGGCGCATTCGTCAGAACGAAGCTTAGAAACTTAAGATCAGGTTCCATTACTGATGTGACATTTAATGCAGGCACTAAAGTAGAACGCGCACAAATTGATAAAACCATGATGCAATATTTATATGCAGATGGTAATAATCATGTGTTTATGAACACAGAATCTTACGAACAAATTGAAATTTCAAAGGCACAAATTGAACACGAATTAAACTATTTATACGAAGGATTATCCGTTGAAGTTATGTTTTATAACTCATCTGAAATTTTAGGCGTTTTACTACCAGATAAGTTAGTTTTAGAAGTGACTGAAACGATGCCAGCTGTTAAAGGCGATACCAAAGGTAACGCCATGAAGGATGCTATTCTTCAAACAGGCGTTATGGTTAAAGTTCCGATGTTCATTGAACAAGGCGAAAAAATCATTGTCAATACAAACGATGGTTCATACGTTTCAAGAGATAAATAAGACTTAAAAGCTCCGGTGGAGCTTTTTATTTTCAAAAAAACAACAAAACGCGTCTGAAATGATTTCTTTTTATAGAATTTATGATATAAAAGATATTGTGAAAACCGATGAAAGGAAATCATACAAAATGAAATCATGTGTTGTA
>MIDA01000015.1:0-7482 GCA_001830045.1 Tenericutes bacterium RIFOXYA12_FULL_35_10
AGATTAAGAACCGATGGAATAAATGAATGGAGACTAATCGATAAATTTTACAAATATCCTTATGATATAAAATATTTAATAGAGCTAGAAAAATTTATGATATCTACAAATAATCGAGATCTTCAAATTTTACAAAAACTTATAAATAAACCAAATTTAGCAGGTAGTAGAAAATTTTTTAGCAAGGATCATGCATATAGAATTGACGTTATTCTTAACACATTAGAGTACTGGCTTATGAAAAAAGCACTAAAACAAAATGAGTTTTATGTTCTATTAACGGCATTAATAGAATCTGTTACAATTTTTTCTAATACCAGTGCAACATATCAAGCTTTTTATAAAGACTACAGAGCCAATACTAAACAAGAGTTTCGTCTTTATATACCTGAATTAAGCTTTAATAGAACAAACGTTAAAATACTCCAAGAAGATGCAACTAAAACAATAGTAAATGAAGTTGCAGATGTTCTGTACCTAGATCCACCATATAATTGGCGTCAATATGATTCAAATTATCATCTATTAAACACTATTGCAAAATATCACAACATTGAAGATATTAATGCATTTGAAAAAGGTATTGTTGGAGCATCCGGTGAAAACAGAATAGAGAAACTCGTCTATACCAGTTTTAATATTAAAGGGTTTGTAGAAATATTGATTTCTTTGATAAAGAAATCAAAAGCGAAGTATATAGTATTAAGTTACTCAGATAGCGAGTCAAACCACACAAAAAAAGATATTGAAGGTACTATTAATACTATTAGCGAGTTTTTTGCTGATAAAAGTATCTTTTCTAAATATGAGTTGGTTAAAATTGAAAGCATTAATTTTGAAAGTCGTAAAGGAAATAAAAAAGAGAAGGTAAATGAGTTGCTGTTTCTTGGGAAAAAATTATAAAGTGATTTTTTAATAAGTTTTAGTAATACCTCATGTTATTTTGTCAGAGTATTTTTACTTCTTGATGTTATACTAATAATGTATAACATCTTTTTTTATTTTTTTATTTCATATTTATGTAAAAAAGGGGGAAGCTATTTACATGAGAGCAGATTCTGTATGGTTAGTAAAAGACTTGATCGAAAAACCCAAGAGACAGTTTATAATTCCTGTTTATCAACGAAATTATGATTGGTCTCTAACAAATTGTAAAAAACTGTTTGATGATATCATTAATTCCTATAAGTTAGATAAAAAACACTTCACAGGAACAATAGTTTATATTCGCGGATATCATTCGAGTAAGTTTGATGAAGACATCATTATTGATGGACAGCAAAGAATAACAACAGTTCTCTTGCTATTAAAGGCGATTTTAGATAAAGCAATAATGATATCAGATTTTAAGCTAGTATCGGAAATTCCTGACTATTTATTCAGTAAAGATAATAGTGAGGATTTAAAGATTAAATTAAAACCAGTTAAGTCGGATAATGTTCCCTTCACATTTTTAATGAAAAATCAAAATAGTGAGATGAGTACAGATTCAAATATTACAAAAAATTACCTGTACTTTGTTAAAGCAATTGATGTTGAGCTAGCAAAAGGATTATCACTAAGTGACATACTCTATGGTATAAAAAAGCTAGAAGTTGTAGAGATAATTTTAGATGTTGACAAAGGGGATGATCCTCAAACAATTTTTGAAAGCATTAATTCTACAGGTTTAGATTTGTCAATTGCTGACTTGATCAGAAATTTTCTACTGATGAATGAGATCAACCAAGAAAAACTTTATGAAGATTATTGGTTAAAAATAGAAAAGTTACTAGGTAAAAATTCATTAACAGGATTTTTCACAGACTATTTGAATTTTAAAACAAAAGACAACATATCACAATCAAACACTTATGATAAATTTAAAGATTATTACATGAAAAATGGTTTTAACAAAACTTCCATGCTAATGGATCTCAAATACTACGCAAATTTATACGTTGTTTTTATAATGGAAGATAATAAATTCTCGCCAGAGATTAATGGTTTTATGTCAGATTTGAGGTTAATAGACCAAAGTACAATCTATCCATTTTTACTTCCTGTTTTTGAGGATTTTGATAAGAACCTTATTGATGAATCTGAAATTCGAAAAGTACTCAACTTTTTTATAGTTTATTCTGTAAGAAGACTCATTACGGGTGTACCTTCTAACAGTTTACGAGGTTTTTATAAAACACTTTACAATAGGATTTTCAAAGATCAAACGCATAAGAGTCATTATTTTGATTCAATATTAAGTTTTTTTATGCAACTTAATACTAAAGATAGGGTGCCAACTGATGATGAGTTTAAGAATTCATTAATTAATGGTAATCTGTACCAGAAAAAAAATCTATGTAAGATGCTACTTACTACAATAGAAAATAACAATAGTAATGAAACTTTGGATGTAAAGACGTTAACTATAGAACATATATTACCTCAAACATTGAATGAAGTTTGGTTACATGAGTTAGGAGAAAATGCAGAAGATATATGGAGTAAGTATGTGCATACTCTAGGGAACCTTACAATTACAGGTTATAATAGTGAGCTTGGTCAGAAAAGCTTTAATGATAAGAAATCCATTATCAAGAACCATTCTAAAGCTAACAAACTTAATGAATCTATAATATCAGCATCTAATTGGAGTCTCGAAGAAATAATAAATAGAGCCATGAAATTAGCAGACAGGTTACTAGAGATATTTCACATTGACAACGCAGAAAATGTAATTGATTATGAAGTCAACAATGGCAATTCCTATTCTTTGATTGAAAAAGAAAAATTGGTCTCTACAAAACCGGTTAGTTTTACTTTCATGGGAGATAAGTTTTTTGTAAAATCATATAAACAAATGACTAAGACTATGATTGAAAATATGTATCAAATAGATGATTCGATTTTACATAAGTTGGCAGAATCCAATTATTCTGCATTTGGAACACGATGTGCTATTACTTATGATAAAAACTTATTAAGAACACATCAGGAAATAAAAGATAGTGGTATATTTATTGAATCAAATTTAAGCACAGTTTACCAACTACTATTTATTGAAAAAATACTCGAGGAATTTGGCCTTGAAGATGAGGAGTTTAATGTTCAAGTGGTTGAGTCTGAGTCATCAGAAGAGTAATAAGTATACTAATACTAAAATAAATAGATATGTACCAAAATGTGCGCCGATAATCTGTGTATGTGGGCTAACAAAATGGAAACGAAAAGAAATGTAATACAATATGAAACTAAAGGTTGTTATTGGTTGGAAAAGACCAAGAATGATACAGGTTATCGATTATGCTTTAAGCATATAGATAAAAGTTGACTATTTTGATATGCTATAAATAACATGGAATACTGGCTTTAAAACCAGCCTAGAAATAATGGGAATTCAGAAATGAGTTCCTTTTTGTTTTTGCAGAGATACTTGTAGTATTCCAACTGGTAAACTATTACAGTTTTATGCAATGACAGTTGTACAGTTGGAGTGATTAAATGAAAGGGAAAATGCTAGATCTGTATGAGCGTTGGGAAGAATCTGGGCATCTAAATAGTAGATTAAAAGCCATATCTGAAATGATATCTAAAAGAGCGACTCAAAGACAGGTTGCTGAATACTTAGGTATTACAGAAAAGACACTCATTAAGTTAAGAAAAGCCCATCCTAAATTGAACAAAGCATTTCAATATGGGGATGAGGAGTTAAAAGAGAAGCTTGTCGATGCAATGTATCAACGGGCTGTTGGATTTGAATATGAAGAAACACAAACTGTGATTGAAGAGACTAAATCGGGTACTAAAAAACGTATCACAAAGTATAAGAAGCAGTCGCTTCCTGAAATCACAGCGATTAAATATTTACTCATTACAAAGTTCGGTATTGAGTATAACGAGAAAAAAGCAGAAATAGAACTGATGACCAAACGATTAGAAAAAGGTGAAGAGGTATGGATCAATGAATATCGTGATGAAGAAAGTATCAGTACTCCAAGAGTACGAAAACAATCCAAGAAACAATGATGCTGCAATTGATGCGGTCGCTAAGAGTATTGAGGAGTTTGGATTTAAAGTTCCAATTGTGATCACAAAAGATCATGTCATTATTGCAGGACATACAAGACTAAAGGCAAGTCTTAAGCTTGGACTAGATGAAGTGCCTTGTATTATTGCTGATGATTTAACAGAAGAACAAATCAAAGCATTCAGACTTGCAGATAACAAAACTGCTGAGCTTGCGACTTGGGACTTTGCTAAACTTGAAGAAGAACTAGCAAACATTGAAATGGATATGTCACTCTTTGGATTTGAGGAACTAGAAGCTAATGTACCAGATAATGCAACCGATGATGACTTTGATCCAACAGATGATCTATCAGATGCGCCTTATTCACAAAAAGGTGATGTTTATATCTTAGGTAATCACCGAGTGATGTGTGGCGACTCAACAGAAAAAACTGATGTTAAGAAACTGATCCAAGATGATCGGATAGATTTAGTTTTTACAGATCCACCATACAATGTCGATTATGAAGGTACAGCTGGAAAAATAATGAACGATAAGATGGAAGATAATACCTTCTATCTTTTTCTTTATAAAGCCTTTGAGAATATGTTTGAGCATACGAAACCAGGTGGTGCTATTTATGTATGTCATGCAGACACAGAAGGCATCAACTTTAGAAATGCTTTCAAGAATGCTGGGTATAAACTTGCAGAGTGTCTTATCTGGGTAAAGAATGCACTTGTTTTAGGTAGACAAGATTATCACTGGCGACATGAACCTATTCTTTATGGTTGGAGAGAAGGTGCTGCTCATTACTTTGTGGATGACCGTACTCAAGATACCATCTGGGAATATAACAAACCAAAACGAAATGAAGAACATCCTACAATGAAACCGTTAGAACTCGTCGGTAAAGCTATCGCAAACTCATCTAGAGTGAATGAGATAGTCTTAGATTTATTTGGTGGTTCTGGATCAACCATGATCGCATCTGATCAGCTTCAAAGAAGAGCAAGAATCATGGAACTGGATGAACGATTTGTGGACGTGATTGTAAAACGCTATTTAAAGTACAAAGTATCGCTTGATGATTGTTATCTCATTCGTAATGGAAAAGAGATACTACTTAGCCAAATCAACGACTTTCAGATATTGTCACTATAGTGAGCAAATCATGTCGAATTGACTTGCTATTTGATGCCTTTAGAGTGATATATAGTAGTAACCAAAAAAGGTTAGGAAAGAGGCAATAGCGATGAAAGTCAAATTTGAAACGAGAGCATTCAAAGAACAGATTATTCCACAGGATGATTTTGTAGTTGAGAAAGTTGTCGAGATATCACAAAGACAGTTTAATAAGTTCTTAGATGATATGCTTGGCGATTATGATTTCATAAAAGCTCACAAGGATTTAATGTACACAGACAGCAAAAACGTGTGGCACGCAATTTTAGTAACAACTAAAGCATTAGATTATGGAATCCTAGTACAGGCAGATGGTTCGAATTATGCTAGATACTCCGCATTTATTAGAAAAAGTGAGATAGGAGGATTTGATGATGGAAAAACAACAACCGCTTAAAGATTGGATTCAAGCGTTCAATAGTGGAAGCTTTGAATCAAGTGATGTAAAAGTTCAAATCAAAGCTGGCTGGTACGATTGGTTTTGTAAAGACTCAAGTTTAAAGAATAAAACCAAACGCATGGGCAATATCATCAAGCAAATTAAACCAGGCGGCAAGGTTGATCTAGATAACAGTTATGTCTGGTTCAAGAACAATTGTCCACTTCAAGGTAGTCTTTATGATGATTTTAGAATTGCAGATTTAGAATCCGATGTTACATTGATTGTCGTTCAACTTAACTCGCCATGGCATGATAAGACGTACACAGTCTATGAACGATTAACACACTATGAAAAAGTTGTATTCTCAACGGACTCAGTTAAAGAACTTGTTAAGTGGTTAAACGAAGGGTGGGATACGCATGTATAACTATTACAACAGACATCCCAAAGGCATCAAAACTGGTGACTGTGTGGTCAGAGCAATTTCAACAGCATTTGATAAAGACTACATGGAAACAAGAAGAGAACTCAATCAGAAAAAACGTGAATGGAGTTTCACCAGTTACAAGGATACAGAGTTTATCTATAAGTATTTAGAGAATCGACCAAGATACATTTTTAAAGCGGTTAAGGGTGAACCCAGGATTAAAGGTACAGGCTTTGCACAACTACATCCAAAAGGAACGTTTATATTAAAGATGGCAGGACATATTAGTGTTTGTAAAGATGGTGTCATACTAGACATTTGGGATTGCACCTATAGAAGTGTTTATACAGCATGGAGAATTGACGAGGAAACAACATGAAAGTAAATTTTATAAGAAAACCAACACCAGAGGAACTTATCCCTCAAGACGAATTTATAGTCGAAAAAACAATAATCCTAGAAAGTGAAGTATTTGAAGGATTCATCAGAGACCCATTAAACGACTATGATTTCATCAAAGAACATCTAGAACTGATGTATTGCGATAAGGAAGGTATATTTCACTGCTTGTTAGTCACATCGGATAAACATGACTTTGGTATCCTGGTTGAAAGTGAAGGATATCATTACGCAAGGTATGCAGCATTCATACCACTCATCAAAAACAAAACAGAAAACTAAGGAAGCGAGCAAGCTTCCTTTTTAACTATTTAAAGCGAGGATAACAAATGAAAATTATAACAAGTGAATCTGTCTTTAAAGGACACCCAGATAAAATATGTGACCAAATTAGTGATGCAATCTTAGATGCACATTTAGAACAAGACAGAAATGCAAGAGTAGCAGTAGAAACAGCCATCAAAGATGATGTTGTTTTTATCTTTGGTGAGGTCACATCTAAAGCTTCAGTGAATTATAAAGAAGTGGTACTAGACACATTAAAAGAAATCGGATATGATGATCCATTCGATGTGATTGAAAAGATATCCAAACAATCAGATGATATTGCACTTGGTGTGAATCATACGAATGATCATGAACAAGGTGCAGGTGATCAGGGCTTAATGTTTGGCTACGCTTGCAAAGAAACGCCTGAATTAATGCCTTTACCAATCGTAGTGGCACATGACATCGCAAGAAGCATTGACGAGCTTAGAAAGGCAAAGTATGGCCACGTGTTTGGACCAGATGGTAAGTGTCAAGTTTCTGTTGTTTATGAGAACGATGAACCGATTGCATATGAAACAATCGTAGTGTCTGCTCAAACAAAACATGGCATTCAATTAGATTATGCTAAAGAGATAATCTTAGATGAAGTATTGAAACCACTCATCGGTGAAGATCTTTCTCACATTCAAGTCTTAATCAATCCAACAGGTGCTTTTGTCGTTGGTGGACCATATGGAGATTCTGGATTAACAGGTAGAAAGATTATTGTTGATACCTATGGTGGTTATGCTAAACATGGCGGTGGTGCATTTTCTGGCAAAGATGTGAGCA
>MIDA01000015.1:7501-17588 GCA_001830045.1 Tenericutes bacterium RIFOXYA12_FULL_35_10
TTACTATGCTAGATTTGTAGCAAAAGCCCTTGTAGCGGCTAATTTGGCAGACAGGTGCGAAGTTAGTGTGTCCTATTCCATCGGAGTAGCAAACCCAGTAAGTGTATCGGTTGATACCTTTGGAACAGGGGTTACTTCGGATGAGGTTCTATTGAAGTTGATTAAAGAGAACTTCAACTTTACACCATCAAGTATTATCAAAGAATTAAACCTGGACAAGGTGAAGTTTAAACCCTTAGCAGCTTATGGACATATTGGACGTGTGGATCTTGATGTTGCTTGGGAACAAGTAGACGCTAAAGCAAAACAACTAAGTGAATCTTATGAGAAAACCAAAAGAGCTACACAGGTTCTATAAATCGAAGGCTTGGCTTGTTGCTCGCAATATCAAAACAAACGCCACACAGGGCAAGTGTGAGCGGTGTGGTGCAATTGGTGAAGAGGTACACCATAAGATTAGGTTAACAGTTGATAATGTCAATGACACCAACATAAGTCTGAATCAAGATAATCTGGAGTTGTTATGTAGGGATTGTCATAATGAAGAACATGAAAGATTTAAAAAGAAAGAAGTATTATTTGATTCCGATGGGAATTTCATAGTATAACTGGTATAATAAAACAAAGTAAAAAGGAGACCCAATCTTGTGAAAACACTGAATGTTAAGGACTTTAATATAGGAAATCTCAAAGCAGAATTTTATTCAAGTTTTGAAAGAACAATAGAGATAAGAGTTTCAAAAGATGAAAAATACGACGTATTTGAGATTGGTTATATTAAATACAATGATAAAAATATTGTACTTGCTGTTATAGAAGGCACCGATGAAAATATGAATGAAACAAAGATACCTTTAATTGCACAAACTGAATCAAAGGATAAGAAAGAATATATAATAATATTTGATTATGAGACCTATAAAAGGATGGATGAGCAAGCATTCAGATGGTACATTGCCCATGAAGTTGGTCATGTTATTTGCATAGAGAATGGAAAAGGATATTCGAATCTATCCTATGAAGAAATAGTAAAAGAGGTTAACGAGGGTAAGGTTAATCAACATGAACATGAAGCTGATTTAGAGGCAGTAAAACTTATGAAAAATAAAAATACATTCATAAAATCGTTAGAGTATTTAATTACACGTTCTAACATGCAAGCAGATGCACATTCAGAATTTGAAATAGTTCGAAGAAAGTCATTAGAATTAAGAATTAATGCTATAAAAAACTATAACCCCCCCTCTTAATATTGAAATAATTACCCAGGGTACCGCATGGGTGGGCTTTTAAAAAATGGATGGCAATTTTTTTGAAAATTTGGAATTTAGGTGCAGAATATGAAACCCTTTTTAGATGAAAGCAAAATAAATAGGTTTAGAGAACTCATTAATTCATCACCCATTTTTTATAGAGATGAAAAGCACGCCAATAATTGGAACTTAATCTGTGCATTTATGGATAGGATAGACGACTCAATAAAATCTCTAACTGCTCATGATTTTCTTGCTGAAGATACCCGCTCAACTGATAATTTAATTTTATTTATAGTTCATACTGATATTATTGTTGAATCAATTAATAAGCTCTTTGATAAGCTAGGAATTGATAATCCACTAAAAGATAAAATTGATATATTTAATCAACTAGGCGATGGACGAGGAACAGATAATAAGTTCTTTAAACACCTAAGAGCTTTATCATTTGCCCATTCAATTGAAACTGCGCATGCAAGTCCATATGTGAAAAAGGGTGAAACCCAATACTCACCGTACATAATGAACCATTCATTATTTCAGGAAAACTATATCACCATTAGTGTTTATTCCTCGATAGAAGAGAATGATATGAATACTATTAGAATTCCTAAGTTGCAGCTCATTAGGTTTGTTGAGAGCAGATACGATTTAGTTGATTACTTAAATGATTATCTACAAGAAGAGGTTACAAATCATAATGATCAACAAATTAGTGATGTTATAGAAATTTTAGAAGATCCAATTCAAACGTTGTCAAATTTAAAACAAGCAGCGGTTAGAAGATATGATGACTCACTTATTAACTACATTGATGAGATCATCTATACTTTAAAATATCAAACATCAAATGAGAAAAATCAGAATGCTGTTGATAAGCTGAAAGACTTTATTATAACTGCGATTAGTGAGTTTATAGCCTTGTACCAGATAATGGATGACTCACATTACAATCATGTATTTATGTCTGCTTTGAGTTTTCAATGGAAGACTGATATTCCAATGGCCCATTATATGTTAGAAAAAATCAGATTGTATTTGATTGAAGAGTATGGTCCTAATGTGTATAATTTCGATCAATCAAGTCCATATGATCCAAATACTGAGTCTAATGTTGAATGGGGATTTCAACAATTGAAGATATTCAAATCAGTATTGGCTGATGATTATGTAGAAATAGATTATCATATGCCATTCAAGGAGATACAACTTTTAGTATCAGCAGCACTATATTTGAATCATGTTGCCAAAAAAGGATAAAGTCACTATAGTGGCTTTTTTCAATAAAAAAACAATGTTTGAATTGAATTATTCATTTCAACTAAACATTGTTAATTTACAGTTACTTTTTCTTCTTGCAATTAAGTAATAGATTGAGAATTGAGACCAATAAACCTATTAAAGAAATCACTACTCTTAAAGAATCTAGACTCACAGCATTTCACCTTTTTCTAGAGGTTATGCATTGATAAAACAAAAAGCAATGCAAAAATTTAACTTTGCATTACCCGACATACCTTTTTTTACCTAGTCAGTTTCTAGTTCTATGTCCGACGTTTTTACCTCTGTCGATGAGTAGTGATTTCTTTCGAGTTTGACCTGTTCTCTCAGTTTAAAAGCCTTTTACCTGTATGGTCAGTTTCTTGGTAATATTTAGAGTTATCCTCTAACTATATTATACTAAAAATACTACACAAAATCAAATATCACTATACTGAATGAGCGAGGTAATGAGCTATATGAATAAAGTGAAAGTTGAATATGAGCGACTTCGGTCGCTTTTTTCATCGGTTGATGAAACAAAAACAAAACTGGTTGACAATCTTATTGAACAAGCAGCATTTATGAAGATTGAACTTGGAATCCTTCAGGACCAAATAAGAAAACATGGAGCTATTCAGATATCAAATAAAGGTGCTCAAAGACAAACTGAAGCAGCGAAGTATTATACAAAACTAGTGAATTCATATGGAACAGTCATCAAAACACTTAATTCAATAATGGGTAAAAACATTATTGAAGAAGATGATGATTTTGACAAGTTCATTGGTAGAATGTCATAATGAATTATTTAATTAAATATTATGATGAGATTCAAAAGGGAAATATCATAGTTGGAAAAGAACTATTGACAGTCTTAGAATCACTCATTAAAGATATTGATAACCCAAGATACATTTTTGATGAACGTCCTGGGAATATTCGAATCGAGTTTATTGAAACTTTTTGTAAACATACCAAGAGTCCATTTAATGGTGAACCATTTATTTTAGAACTATGGGAGAAAGCAATCCTTCAAGCAGCCTATGGATTTAAGATGGCGGAAACAAATCTAAGAAGATTCAATGAAGTAATACTACTCATAGCTAGAAAGAATGGTAAGACAACATTTATTGCAGGCATAGATCTGGCAGAATTCTTTCTATCAAAAGGTGGTGTCGATATTGTATGTGCATCTAATACCTCAGAACAAGCTAACATCTTATTTGATGAAATCAATAATATGCGAGAAGGCTCAAAAGCTCTATCCAATGAAAAAAGAAGTAAAAAAAATATCTTCCACATATACTCGCCAAAAACCAAAAACAAAATAAAGAAACTATCTGCTCAATCAAGAAATAAGGATGGCTACAATATTGAGGTTGGTTGTATTGATGAAGTTCATGAAATGACTGATTCAAAAGTCTATGATGCCATAAAACAAAGTCAATCAACCAAAGAAGAACCACTAATTTTTATTATTACAACAGAAGGTAATACAGTAGGTGGATTCTTAGATAGTAAACTTGATTATGTTAGAAAGATGATCAAAGGGGAGATTGACGATGAACGAGTACTTCCTTGGTTATATACTCAAGACTCAATTAATGAAATCTATGAAGATAAGAATACATGGCAAAAAAGTAACCCAAGCTTAGGCACTGTAAAGACTTACTCCTACCTTGAGGATTTAATGAATAAATCCAGACACGACCTAGCTACACGAGTTACGATGCTTTGTAAAGATTTCAACGTAAAACAATTAGAACAAGGATCATGGTTAACATATAATGATCTAAATAATGAAGCAACCTATGATATCAATGAGCTAAGAAACAGTTACGCCATTGGAGGTGTTGACTTATCATCGACAACTGACCTTACAGTTGCTCTATTATTATTGATAAAAGATGGTAAGAAGTATGTTATTCCACAATTCTTTATGCCGAGTGAAGTTATTAAGCGCAGAAAAGAAGAGGATAACGTACCATATGATATTTGGGTTCAAAGGGGATTGATTACAGTAACTGAAGGTAATCAAAATGACTTCACACTAGTTACACAGTGGTTTTTAATGATGATTAGAACATATGAGATTAGACCTTTATGGGTTGGGTATGATCCCTGGAATAGTCAGTACTGGACTAAAGAAATGGAAGATTTAGGTTTTGAAATGGAAAAGGTCAGACAAGGGATATATTCCTTATCAGAACCGATGAAACAATTAGAAGCAGATCTAAAAAACGGTAATGTGATATACAACAATAATCCAATAATGAAATGGAATTTATCGAATACCCAAGCTAAGATAGATATTAATGGAAACATTCAACCATCAAAACTTGGTAGTAAATATAAAAGAATTGATGGAGCTGTAGCACTTATCATTGCATATTCGGTTCTTAATAGATACAAGATTGAATATGAGAATATGTTATAATTTATGTGGGTGATTCAAATGGATATTAACGATATTGAGAGCAAAGTCAAGATGATTTCTAAGTTTTTAAGTAAAGAAAGTATAGATGACAATTATGAAGATATAAAACAAACGGTTAGCGAGATAATTACACCTACTATAATTTCTTATGTCGAAATTGATAGATTGTTTCTTTTTAGGGCAAGAAAACTTAATGCTTTAATTAATTTCGATAATTTATCAGCTCAGGATATTTTTATGCCACCAGCTGAGTTAACTGAAATGGGAAGGGGAAATATGAAAAGAAAGCCAGTGCTTTATGCGGCATTGGATCCTGTAACAGCTATAAATGAGACAGGAATAAAAGAGAATGATTATTTCTTGCTTGGATGTTTTGAATTGCTAGAAAATGGTGGCTCTCACTCAAAAGAGAGAACATGTGTAATAGGAATTACTAAAAACGATAAAAAAGAAGATCCTATTATGAGAATTGCACAGGGGATCTCATCGAATTTCTTATATACTGAGTTCACCAGAGAAATTACAAAATGGAATAAAAATAGATACTATATATCTAATGCTATTGTCGATCATCTTTTTAATAAGATGAATTTTAGAAGTGTCATATATCCATCGGTTATCAATAATAAACGACTCAATATATTGCTTAACGAACAAGCAGCTAGTGATAGATTAGCATTTGGCTATATGTATGTTTGTAAAATGCTTGAAGTAAATGGAACTCAGTTTAAAGCCCACATTTATAAAAGCCTAGATGATACAACAACCAAAAATGAACTTAAATGGAGAAAGCTTGATAATCAAAGGTTATTCACATATAAAAGTGAAGGACCTAAGGATCAAGTAGAAGTTATTAAAAAACGAATGTGTAAGCATTTTGAATAGTTTTTAAGGAGGTCTATATGGCCATATTCAAACGAAAGAAAAAACAGGGCTCAGTTGAGACCTTTAAATTTGTAAATGAAATAAATCTACCACTTACAAGCTTTGGAAATAACATCTCAAAATCAGATGTCGTAAAGATTGCGATTGATAGGATAGCAAGTCAGTGTGCAAAACTAAAACCAAGATATATAAAGAAAGCGAATGATAAGACAGTTACAGAGAAATCTGGCAAACTGTCTTTTATTTTAAAGCATCAACCGAATGAGGTCATGACCCCTTATCAATTTATCTATATGGTGATTACGACGTTGTTGATGAACGACAATGCATTTATCTATCCTATGTTTGATGGTTCAACCGGTGAAATCAAAGCTCTTTATCCACTTAAACCGTCCATCGTTGAGCCAATCATAGATTCAGGTGGTAGTTACTATTTAAAGTTTAGCTTTGACAGTACGGATTCCTTCACGATTCCATATGAGAACATTATTCATATTAAAAGGTTTTACCATACGAATCAGATCTTTGGAGGATCAAGTTCAAAAGGTGACCAAGAAGCACTCTTAAAGACTATACAAATCAATGAGAATGTACTTCAAGGCATTGATAATGCTCTTAAAAGTTCCATGCAAATTAAGGGACTTCTTAAAATGAGTGCCATGCTAAGTGAGACAGATAAAAAGAAACAACTGGATTCATTTAACGAGATACTCAAAGAGTCCATTAGAAATAAGGGCAGTTCAATTATTCCTGTGGATTTAAAAGGTGATTATGTTCCTTTAACAACAGACCCAAAACTAATAGATAAGGACACCTTAGAGTTTTTACAATCAAAAATCCTAGATTACTTTGGTGTATCAGTTCCAATCTTTCATTCCAAATATACAGAAGATGAGTTCAACTCATTTTATGAACAAACCATCGAGCCTTTAGCCATTCAAATGTCTGAGGCTTTTTCTTTAGGCTTGCTTACTCAAAATGAAATCATGCGTGGTGAAGAGATTATCTTTTACAGTGAAAGACTTCAATACGCATCCTGGAACACAAAGGTTACAGCTATTGAAAAACTCATGGGGTTAGGCATTATGTCACTGAATGAATCAAGAGGGTTGTTAGGACTTGAACCTGTTGAAAACGGTGATAGAAGATTACAATCACTCAATTACGTCGATGCTACAAAAGCAAACGAATATCAAGTAGGGAAGGATGATTTAAATGAAAGTAACAATTAATGGTAAGGTTTCAAAAGATGTATTAAATACTGTTTTAGAAGAACAAAAAGAAAAAATTAATACAATCGAAACCTTTTGTAAGACACACAAAATTAATGAGTTTTCATACAAGGACAATGAGCTTGAATACGTGTATGAAAAGCAAGCAACAAAACCTAAGGAGGTTGAGAAACGATGAAGAAAGAAACCAGAATAGCAGAAGTTAGGCTAGAAGAAACCGATGACAAGATGGTCTTAGAAGGTTATGCGATCGTTTATGATGAACCCACTTTAATAGGTGATGAATCCTATGGGTTTATCGAAAGTATTAGTAGAAGTGCAATCACGGATGCAGCAATCAAAGATGTACCAATGAAGTATAACCACATGGACTCATTTTTAATCATTGCTCGAACTAAAAACGGCTCACTTACTCTAACAAGTGATGATGTCGGATTAAAGGTTAGAGCTGAGTTACTAGATACACAAAGCAATCAAGATATCTTTAAGATGGTCAAATCAGGCTTGTTGGATAAGATGAGCTTTGCATTTGTTGTAAGTGAGCAGGAATGGAATCGTGATGGTGATATTCCAAAAAGAACTATCAGAAAGATTGAACGTTTATATGATGTTTCAATCGTTGACACACCCGCTTATGATAAGACTTCGATTTATGCTCGTTCTTTAGAGGCTATGGACTTAGAACTAAAGACTATGGATTTAGCAGAGAAAAATATGAAGGCTGAACTTATAAGAAAAAAACTAAATTTGAAAATAAAAATAGGAGAATAAGAAGATGAATTTAGAAAAAAGAAGTAATGAAATTAAAGCACGCATCACTGAAATCAAAGGTTTGATTGGTGCGGAAGTAACACTTGAAGTGTTAGAACAATTAGAAGCTGAAGTTGATGAATTGAATAAAGAGAAAGATACAATCGAAAGAAAGCTCGCTATTCAAAATAAAACGAAAATCAACCCTGTTGTTATTGAAAGATCTAATCATGTGGACAAAGATCAATTAGAAACACGTGGTAAAAATTTAAGAGAAAGTAGAGTCATTCAAGTTTCAAGTGAAGAGATTCTATTACCTGAACACGTTGCCGATGGCATCGCACCGCATCCATTTGCACAAGTATCTGCATTAGTGGATAAGGTAAAAGTTGTGAACTTAAATGGTGGGGAAACCTATAAGAAATCTTTTGTTAAAGGTAGCGGTATTGCTGGTTTAACTGGAGAGGGTGAGCCTTATTCAGAAACAGAACCAGAGTATGGTTATTTAACAATCACTAAGGTGAAAGTTACTGCTTATACAGAAATCACTGAAGAGTTAGAAAAACTACCTAACTTACCATATCAAGCTGAAGTCTTAAAGAACATTAATCTATCACTCAAAAAGAAGATTAGTGAACAAATCCTAAGAGGTCCAGGTACATCCAATACATTCACAGGAATCTTTAGTGATAAGGCAATCGCTTTATCGGATACTGCTGATTTAGAAATCACATCGATTACTGACTCAACATTAGATGATATCATCTTTGCTTATGGTGGTGATGAAGAAGTCGAAGGTGGAGCATACTTAATCCTTAACAAGAATGATTTAAGAGCATTTGCTGGCTTACGTACTGCAGAAGGTAGAAAAGTCCACACGATTGACTACATCAACAACACGATTGATGGTATTCCATACATCATTAATTCTCATTGTAAGGCTATATCAGATACAAACACTGCAGCTGGAGAATATGGTCTTGCATATGGATCCTTACTCAATTATGAAGTGCCTGTTTTCTCACCTGTTGAGATTAGCAAGTCTAATGATTACAAGTTTAAAGATGGCATCATTTGCTACAAGGCGTCCGTATTTACAGGCGGTAACGTTGTAGGATATAAAGGCTTCTTAAGAGTTAAAAAGAAAGCCTAAGCAAGACTAGAATAGAGGTTAGAATATGGGACTACTTGAAACAGTAAAAAAATCACTATTGATTCCAATCAGTGAAACATATGCTGATGATGAATTAAATAATCACATCAGTGCATGTAAAAACTTACTCGTATCGACAGGGATTACACCAACAGTTGTAGAGAACCATCCGTTAGCTCATTCGCTAGTGGTTATTTACTGCAAGACCTTCTTTGGATTTAAAGTAGATGGTTCTGTTAAAGATTTACCAAAGAGTTTTGATATGCTCTTGAATCAATTAGCATTATCAAGTGGTGATTATCATGTTTCCGAGTAGTCCTAATATTCGACTGACTTTATTAAAGATCACATTAGTTAAAGATGAGATCGGCAATCAAGGTTATGGTTTCATTTCTAAAAAAGAAGTCATTGGCATTTCAAAGTCAGTAACGTCTAAAGAATATTATGAAAGTAAAAAGAACGAATATAAAGTAGACATGGCACTTAAGGTTCAAAGCTTCTTGTATGACGGAAGCAAGTACGCAATCATCGATGACTTGATTTATCAAATTGAACGAACATATTTACAAGGACAGTTTTTAGAACTTTACTTGATGGAAATAAAAATGAAGGTGAGTGATATTCATGGCTACATTGAATGATTTTGTTGATGAAATTAATCATGAAATATCAGAATATGCAGAGTCAGTTAAAAAGGAACTTGAGCTAAAACTTGATGAAACGGCAGCTTTGATATTAGAGTATGTTATTTCTAATACACCTAGAAGCGGTAGAAAAGGTGCGATGGCAGATGAGTTTATAAAGACTGACATTGGTGAAGGTCACACTAAAACCATTGTTATCCATGCAAAAGAAAAGGGTAGATTGGTTCATTTGATTGAATTTGGTTTTCAACATAAGAGTGGAAAGTATGTCGCTGCAAGACCTTTCATGAGACCTGCATTTGACTACTTTACACCCAAAATGCTGGATGATATTAGGAGGATTATACGTGGGAACTAAAGAAAGATTAACATACGTTTATGGACTCCTTAATGACGTACTACCTGGTAATGTTCATTATGCTCTTTATGTAACTGAAAACGCTGAACCGCCTTTTATTGTCTACCAG
>MIDA01000015.1:17616-19156 GCA_001830045.1 Tenericutes bacterium RIFOXYA12_FULL_35_10
CAGATGATTCTTATTTAATCAAGCAAGTTACGATTCAAATCACACTTGTTACCAAAACAAAAGATACAACAATTGAATCTAGTTTAGAAGAAGTATTACAAAATGCTGGTATTGATTTTAGAATGATTAGCGAATATTCACTCATCGATACAGGCATTTATCGAATTTATGAAATAAAGATGGAGGAATATAAAAATGAGCAATAAAGTAACATTTGGACTTAAGAACGTCCATTATGCAATTGCAACACCAACCGAAGATGATACATGGGATTTTGGTACACCTAAGAAACTACACGGAGCTCAAGAACTTAGTGCAGAAGTCATTGCAGGTAAAACAGATGTTTATGCTGATGATAAAATTGTCGCAACCCTAGCATCAAGTAGTGGATCAAATATCACCTTAAAGTTAACCGAACTTGACGATGATTTCAAAGTGGATATATTAGGATTTGCAAGAGATTCTAATGGCAACCTTGTAGAGATTGTTAATCATAGAACTAAAACATTCGCACTTGGATATGAGATTCAAGGTGATGTGAAATCAAGACGTATTTGGTATTTCTTGTGTACTGCAAGTCCAGTTAGTGATGCGACTAAAACAAAAGCAGAATCAATCGAACCGAATGCGGTTAGTATTACAATTACAGCTAGACCAATTGAGGTTGGCAATGTATCTGTGATTAGAACGATAGCAAAATTTGGTGACACAAATTATCAACAGTTCTTTGCACAAGTTCCGACATTACCTGTCATAGGTGTATAGTATGGAAAAAACAATTAATCTAAGAGGTGAGGATCTTAAACTAAGGTCTTCACTTTTTACTATTATTTCGTATCGTAACGTATTTGGAACTGAGTTATTCAGTGACATTAAGAAGCTTGAAAACTTGAATAAAGATGAAACGGATGCAGCATTGGTCATCGATATTCTTTTTAGAATTATCTACATTCTGCACAAACCATATACAAAAAAGAGCTATGATGAGTTCTTGATGGACTTGGATTTTAGCGTATTATCTGATGTAAAGGAACTTGAGAACATTTCAAATACAATTACCCTAATGTTAGGTGGTAATGAAGGTACACAGGACCCAAAGTAGATATACAAGATGAGCAAAACACAACCGCCAATATCATTTATAACCTTGCTCATCTTGGCATCTCAATAAAGGATACAGAGTACTTCGATATTGATGTATATGCAATGCTGATTGAGCTCGAGGTCAAAACACTATCCAATGAACCACAAATGAAAAGAGCAACTCAAAGAGACATAGATTTGTTTTTACTATAAATAGATAATTTGGTATAATTTATTTATAATTGATTTCGAGGGGAACGAAGCCGTGAACTATTTTAAAGAACTTGTCTGGTACAAGAAAATATTATTCATATTAGTGTTGACTATCTCATCTCCAATTTTACTAGTTGTATCAATAATGGCTTTAGTAATCTTTTTCATTGTCATTATTGTTCCTTCTCCGTTTGAAATGATAAAGTACAAAAGATCCCCTTACTATCAAAATCTAAAGAGAAAA
>MIDA01000016.1 GCA_001830045.1 Tenericutes bacterium RIFOXYA12_FULL_35_10
AGGGTGGTATTTTACTATATGCGATGTATAAGGGAAAATACACAAGAGGTACTGCTGATGTTGATTTACTTGGTCAATTTTTATCGAATGATCTTGACACAATAAAAACCTCGTTTATTGAAATCTTCAATATTCCATTCGAAGAAGATGGTATTTCATTTGATATCTTGAGTCTTAAAGCATCAAGAATAACAGAGTTCAAAAAGTATCCTGGCATCAATATATCCATTGATGGATATTTATCGAAAACGAAGATATCGGTTCAAATTGACATTGGTTTTGGGGATGTTGTTTATCCTGAGATAAAGACACTAGATTATCCAACATTACTTGATTTACCTGCTCCAACCATTCAAACATATTCCAAAGAGTCTATCATTGCTGAAAAATTCCATGCTATTGTTTCACTTGGATATGCGAATACCAGAATGAAGGATTTTTATGATATCTATGTCTTACTCAATACATATGATTATGATCGAAAAATATTGAGAGAGGCAATCATCGAAACCTTTGAAAATAGAAGCACTTCATTCAACAAAATCTCTGCATTTGAAGACGGATTTGTATCCGATCCTTACAAAAAGGGGATATGGTCATCATTCATAAAGGCTAAAAAGGTAACCCTTAACGCAGAACTAGATTTGATTATTGACTCCATTAAAAAATTCTTAAAACCAGTTTTAGATGACACAATTAATGATATACCATTTCGATGGGATCACGAGTATTTGATATGGGAGTGAACTTGTCTGAAATGAAATAAACAATCAAGAATTAATTTAAATATTATAAAAAAATGATACAGTAAAACTTACTCAATTGGAGGACTAACAGAAATCTCAATCATTTATGAGGAATGGTTTGAGACACGTTAAAAACATCAATAATGAAAAATGATAGTTTAAAAAATAAAAGTAAAGAAGAACTTATTCAAATCATAGAAAAAATGATTCAAAACAATCCTAATAACGAAATATTATTAGCCCATTTGTTATCAGGCTCAAAACCAAACTTAGGTAAAACTTTAAAACGGATAGAAAAAGAGCTGAAAAATCATACGGGAAGTTACAGAATAGCATATCAACTTTATACACTATTTATTCAGTCGAATCCTGATGAGAAAGACATCTTAGCTTTATCCTTTGAAGTTCTACCTTATTTTATGGAAGAACTGGACACGTATCACGATTACCCTGATGATCTTGCTGTGATGGCAAATCACATTTTTGGAGTTTCATGCATGTATGCTGTTTTACATAATCAAAATGAAATGATTGAAGAACTATCAAATGTATTAAGAAGATATGATTTCTCTGAATATATCAATCAAACTTTTATGGATTCATTCTATACATATATGCCAGAAGAAATCCTTGACAAACTCTTAGATGAATAAAAGTGAGGTAAGATTATGATTTTATGTTTAACGAAAAAAGTTCAAGAACTATTTCAAGTTGAGAATTTAACTAATTATCCAGAATAGGATGAACGCATGTGGCATGTTACCGTTGAGCCTTATGAAAAGAAAAGACTTTTTATCTTTACACATGTTACGACTTCTTATACCCTGATTTTCTATGGTCTAAAAACAAAGTATTTAAAAAATATTGATCTTTATTTCAAAGAAAGCTTGAAGAAAGCTTTAGTATTTGATGGATTTACTCCGGCTGCAGCGGACGCATTTATAGAACACCAAGGATCCGTTTCTTTTGGTAAAACCAATAATAGATCAATTATCTCAAATACTACACAAAGAAAATTTTCGGCATATGGTTTTCTAGATCATATCAGTTTAGATGATGTGTTTCAAAAAATAACTTCTCATAGAGTTAATCAAATGCTTGGTATTGGTTATAAGACACCTAGAGAACTGATGGAAGAACTAATCCAAACACTTCTTGATATCACTTCATCTCATGTTGGTTATGAGTTAGATATTAATATTGTTTTAGAAGATGATCATGTCATGAGAAGAATTATCGTTCCAAATCATTATACGCTTGATGATTTACATATCGTCATTCAAAAGGTTTTTGGTTGGAAAAACATGCATCTCCACGAGTTCATTAATATGAATAACGATAAATCATATACGCCCTTATATGACGATATCGATGGTTTCGAACTCTCATTAAATTCAAAATCCATGTCTTTAAATGATGCATTCGATACATTTGATGAATGGGTTTATACATATGATTTTGGTGATGACTGGAAACACCATATTTTTTGTAGAATGTCCATTCATCAAAATGAACCAATTAGGACATTATGTACGCAATTTGAAGGAGAGAATATTCCTGAAAATGTAGGTGGTGTTCCAGGGTATCATACTTATAAAAAAATCATGAGTGATATAAATCATAATGAATATAATTCCTATAAGAATTGGCTTAAGGCAATTGAATATGAACCCTTTAATCATCTTTTTGTAAATATGAGTTTGAGAGAGGAATGGCCTCTTGGATTTAAATCATCGCTTTTGAAACTTATAGGCAATAAATTGTAATTTCTGAGCGTAGCCTGTAAAATATGCATTCACAAAATACATGATTCTTGTGCATTAGATGACACAAGACCGACAGTCCTAGAGTATGACTTTCATAACAACCGACAGTCCTACCATACCCATGGTGCCAACTTTGTATGTGGAAACATATTTGCATATATCTAATAGTCATATTTTCTCTTAGCTAAGACCATAAGTGACTATAAAATATTGACAAAAAAACACAACTTTTTAATTTAGCCAAAAATTGATTCATGCAAGATAACCGTCAGTTGTAAGTAAATAGCAGGGAAACACCTGTATAAAGATATATTGCTAATTATTAATAAATCAATGACTTGTTGCACTTAACAACTTATATTTCTATTATTGCAATTTTACAAAGTGAGGTCTTCTATGTTAACAGAATTTTTTAGTGATCAACTAGGACAAACCATTCCTTGGTTCAGCAAGGTTCATATCTACTTACTTTTAGGTTTTATTGGATCACTAATCCTACTATGGATGCTTGCACCTAGATTTAAGGATAAGAAGTATGAGATTATCATTCGTTGGGTTTTCATTGCTCTTGCTATCCTCTTTGAATGGAAAGTTTTTGAAAACAGAGTTTTAAATGGATCCATCTTTCGCATTCCTTTATGTGGAATCGCTTTATATGGATTAACATTCTCTCTTGCTTTTAAGAAGGAGAAGTTATATCGCATTTTCTATTTTTATGCATTCGGGACATTACTTACATTCCTATTTTTTGATACACAATGGGGACTCGATCGATGGAACGGTTGGACGTATTTTGGTGCACATGCAGCAATTGGCTGGTTTGCAGTTTATGGGTATCGCGTTTTAGGATTTAAACCTATAAAGAAGGATTTACATCTTTCTATGTTGTGTCTAGCAATTTATGCACTGATTTCAGGATATGCAACCTATGCGTTTGGTGGATCAGATGAGCTGTTTTTATTAAACCCACCCGTTGATTTTCTTTATGCTATAAAAGACATTCACCAAGTACTCTATCTTGTAGTGTTATCTTTGCTTGCAATTATCTTGATGTATGGCATGTACGGGATTATTGCTATCAATGAATTCATATTAAGTCCTGAGAAACGATTTACATCTAAAAAGCTACAGAAATTTTTTATACGCTCATAACATCAACTCATCCAGTACACGTACTGGATTTTTTCATGGTCAATTAAATCATGTATAATAAGAATAAAAGAAATATTTTTTTGATTGTTAATATATATAAAGAAATGGAAGTGTACGCATGATATTTGATGCACATGGTGATATCTTAACTGATATCTATAATGAAACAAAAAGGGGAAACAGAAACTCTTTTATGACAAAGCATTATTCCAAGTATATCCAAGCTGGCATCACACAAGGGATATTTGTCAATTGGACTGATCCTAATACATGTGATAAATCCTATTTTGAGAGTGTTTTTGATGTTGCTATTGAAGAACTCATTACTCATAATGACTTATTATCTATCTGCTATACCTATGATGATCTTATCAAAGCGAATCATAAACATAAAATAGGTATCCTCTTAGGGATTGAAGGAGTCAAATATTTAAGCGAACCAGAAGATATTATCAAACTCTATCAAAGAGGAATACGACATGTTGGTTTAACATGGAATGAAAAAAATGATTATGCTGGGGGTGTTTCATTCCCTGAACAAGGTTTAACAGAAAAAGGAAGAAGACTTCTCAAAATCATGCAAGAGAATCAAATGATCATTGATTTATCCCATGCAAATCCTAAAACCTTTGATGATATCATAACTGCTACATATGGTCCGATTGTCATTTCACATGGTAATGTAAAATCATTATGTGACCATCCAAGAAACTATACCGATGAACAGATGCTTAAAGTTGCTTCACGTGGTGGTGTCATTGGTTTATGTGCTGTTGCTAATTTCATTTCAAAAGATAAAGATAATCAAACCATCACTTATCTTGCTAAACATATTGATTATGCAGTAAAACTCTTAGGTATTGATCATGTCGGGTTAGGATTAGATGTGTGCTACTATTTAGATGAAGGTAAAACATCTACAGGAGTTAAAGGATTAGAAACGATTGCTGAAGCTAAAAATATCATTACTGAATTACAAAACCTCGGTTATGATCAATTAAATATTGATAAAATTACACATCTCAATTTTCTTCGTGTAGTGAAAGAAGTCTTAGGATAAACTGATACAAGGTGCACTCTTGCGCCTTGTTTTATTTTATATAACAATTTTCAACGTCAGACTATCTACTCAACTCACATTGTACCAGCAAACCTAAGATAATAACCATGTGAAAAAATCTATTCTAAAAATAATTTCAATCCTCTTCAGTATGTATAAATTCATCATTTTTACCATGAACCCAAAGATAAAAATGATTTTAAATAATTTTAAAATTGTGACAAATGAACGGTTAATTACCGTTATTTTTGTTCCATTTCACAAGATTTGTTATAAGAATTATACCCTATTGAATTGATATCCATAAAAATGGTATAGTTAAGTCAAATAATGAATGAGGTACTATAAAATGAGTCATCATCCAAGAGGAATGTATTTTCATAAGAAAGAATTTTCTACAAAAAAGAACGAATTTGAATCCATTAAACATTTAATTCCAAGCCCAATATTAGAAAATGATCAAGATACACTATCTTGTTATTGGTATGCTGTTAAATTAGCCTTTCAGAACACACATATTCCTGAACCAAATTCAGGATTTGTGAGTTCTTTTATAGATGCTGCTTTTAATGATGACATTTTTATGTGGGATACAGCATTTATGACATTCTATTGTAATCTGTTACATCCTTATATACCAGGTATACAATCATTGGATAACTTTTATGTCAAACAATTTGATGATGGAGAAATCCCTAGAGAAATGATTCGAAAGACAGGAGAAGATTACCCAAAATGGGTCAATCATGATCGTCATCCTCTTCATTCATTTTTTCATAACGATTATGGATATAGAAGAATCAAACAAGTGAATGTCGTTCATTATGAAAACATGTTTAAACCCAGTTTAGGAAGAAATGTTGAAGAGATTCCTTACTTAACATTAGACAACTTAAATCATCCCATTATGGCATGGGCAGAATGGGAAAGTTATATTCATACGGGAGATTTCAATCGACTTCAACAAGTTATTGAACCACTCTATCACTACTATTTATCCTTATATACACATATTAGACATGCTAATCATTTATATGTCACAGATTGGGCAAGTATGGATAATTCCCCTAGAAATGCATATCTTGGCTGTGCTGTAGATACAAGTTCGGAAATGGTGCTTTTTGCAAATCACTTAATAGAGATGATGCGTGAAGTAGAGAGTAAGACTAGATCTACTCAAATAGATTATGCATCACGTATCCATTTCTTAAAAGAATCGAGTGAACTGACAAAACATGCTATTCAGTCACTTTTATGGAATGATCATACTAAATTTTATTATGATTTAACCAAAGATAATCAACTCGCACCAGTTAAAACAGTTGCTGCGTATTGGACTTTACTCGCTGATGTAGCTACAAAAGATCAAGTTGAGCATCTCGTTAATTATTTAAATGATGAAAAAACATTTAAAAGAGTTCATCGAGTTCCCGTACTTGCAGCAGATGAAGAAGGCTACAATCCAAGAGGTGGGTATTGGAGAGGTGCCGTTTGGGCACCAACCAATACCATGGTTCTATCCGGATTAAAGAAAAAAGGTTATCATGAACTTGCTCGAGAAATTGCATTAAACCATTTAGGTAATATCGTTGAAGTCTACAAAAAGACGAATACCATTTGGGAATGCTATCCAGCTGATGAAGTATCTTCTGGTGACTCAGATAAGAAAGATTTAGTTGGATGGTCAGGCTTGGGTCCAATTTTATACCTCATAGAGTATAGAATTGGTTTAACTGCAGATTCTAGGACTAACACTGTCACCTGGCGAATAGAAGAAGGAAGCGAAGTAACTGGTTGCAAAAATTATTGGTTCTTTAACAAATCTGCAAACTTTTTACAATCTCAACAAGATGACACATTAACTATCAAGGTAGATTCTAATGACTCATTTAATCTTGATATCATCTATAAGAAAAAGACTTACCATTATCAGATTAAAGAGAATTGTGTCATTCATATTGGTGGATGATATGTTGAAAACTATTGTTATTTATGGTGATTCGATTTCAACAACTAATCACGGACATGGTGGCTATATGAAGCATTTAGAAAAATCATTTCCAAATGCTAAGATCTATAATCATGCTATAGGTTCTAGTGGGTTATCACTTTCCACACCGAATAGTCTGGTCTCACTTCTAGAATTCCCACAAAACATTCACCCAGAAGCTGATCTAATCCTTATATGGCATGGAACGAATGATTGGTATTGGGGAGCACCACTCGGAAATGCATTTGATCTTGATCCCTACACCTTTTATGGTGCACTCCATCACACACTTAAAATCTTGAACACGCGTTCTTTACATGCTAAAATCCTATTTTTAACGCCTTTATATCGAAATGAGATACCTCACCAGTGTTTAAAAAAAGGAAATGCATACCATTTAAAAAACCTAAATGGACATACACTAAAAGTTTACAAAGAAGCCATCATCAACGCTCAAGTAATCCATAAATTCAGCCTACTTGATCTATCACATATTTTAGGAACCACAAAAATTAAAGCGTATCCATACTTTGAAGATCTCGTTCATCCGAATCAACAAGGATATCAGTTGATCTCAAAAAGTTTAATAGAGCATATCAAAAATTTAAGTTAAATCATGAATCAGGCATACCTTCTCTTGGTATACCTGATTTTTTTGACATGTTCACCCGATTAGACAAACATACAATTACTTAATCACTTTTAACATTTTTGGTGTTAAAATATAGTCAATAGAACGAGGTGTCTTTATGTTTAAGGTTGGATTAGAAATAGAATTAGCTCAAAAGATAGTAACAAGCATTATGAAAATTGTTCCGTATAACATCAATATCATGGATAAACAAGGCATTATTATCGCGAGTGGTAACCCATCACGTTTAAATAAAATTCACAGTGGTGCCATTAAGGCATTACAATCCAAAGAATCCTATACTATCTATGAAGATACGGATATTGAAAAAAAAGGGATTAATGTTCCAATCATCTATAAAGATGAAGTTGTAGGTGTCATCGGTGTGAGCGGTGAGCCTAATCAAGTGACTGAACTCGCTAGTATTGTCAAGGTTACAGCTGAACTGATGATTGAAAAGCAGTTCTACGATAATAAACAATATCGTTTAGAAACACAAATTCGTGAATTTCTTTATGATTGGGTCAGATATCCTAATCTTCCCTTCGATACTGAAATTCAAAATAGAGCAGATCATTTAAATATCGATTTAAAAATACCTAGAGTTGTTGTTATTATCAAGTTTCAAAAAACTGCGGGAAGTTATGCTGATCATATTAAAACCTTTTTAACTGAAGGAGAATACTTTATCAGAGATAGTATCGTTGATATTATCATCTTACTCAAACCATCAATTGATTTAAATCAAAGAATTGAGAATATACTCAAAAGTGATGATCATTTCCATAGTGCATATGTTGGACATCAGTCCATCAATATTCATGCATCTTATGAATCAGCTAAGATGGTTTATGAAATTGCTTTAAAAATCAATTCCAACATGCTTGTGACATCCATTAAAGATTTCGCATTGGAAAGTATTGCATATCAAATGCAGACCTCACCGATTCAAGAAGAAGTGTTACTCACATTAATTAATTTTGGAAAAAGTGAAGTTTTAATTGATACCCTATTTACATATGTGGATTGTGGCTGTGATATCCATGTAACATGTGAAAAACTCTTTATACATAAAAATACCTTATATTACCGTTTAGCCAAATTAGCTGAACTTACTGGATATGACACAAGACATGTCAAGTCATTGATGACACTCTACCTTTATCTCAAGAAAAACTCCATTAGCACATATGAAACCGGTACAATTTAGTGTTATTTTGGTCATATGTCTAAAAAAACGCTTTCAACTTTGTAAAATGTCATATGTTAAATCCTCTATTTTATTGGTATACTTTAACTAACCAAAAGGAGGATTTAAAAATGGTAAAGAAATTTTTGAGCTTATTCTTAGTGTTACTCTTTGGATTGGCACTTGTAGGTTGTAAGGATGAAACTCCAGAAGTTCGTGAACTGAACTTATCCATTTCAGGTTTACAACAAGCAAGTGAACGTGTATTCTTCACTACATTCGTACGTTTATTTGAAGCAAAATATGATGCGACTGTAAATATCACATACACGACCCAAGCAGATTTGAAGACCAAGATTGAAACAGAAATTACAGCAAACAATGTTGTCAGTGATGTCGTCATGGTTGATACTGCGAACATGAGACCTTATATTGATGGCAATTGGATGGAAGATATCACGACAGTCGTCGACGATCTTGAAAACCGTACAATTACAGATATGTTTGATGCCTCTACATCAAAAGATGGTAAAACATACTTTGTTCCTGTATCATTTGATATCTATATTTCAATCTACAATGTAGCAGCTCTTCCATACATTCCAACAACTGTTGATGTAACGAAGAATGATAGTAATGTGATTACTAAGATTGATGCGATTACGTGGGAAGAATTCGCACAATGGGGTGCAAACATTGAAGCAGCTACAGGAGAAGCAAAATTAGGTTTCCCCATGGCAACTGCAGGTTCACAATTACTTTATCCGATGGGTGGGATGGCATTAGCATACGGATCAGGTTCTTATCCTAAATTAAACGATGCAGGTGCTTTAGCAGCTTGGAATAGAATTGCAGCAATGGCAGCAGCTGAAACGATTCTTCCAGAAGCAGTGTTATCAGAAACAAATCAACCAACATCATTATTACAAGCAGGTCATTTATGGTTAAGCTTTGGTCATATGGGTCCTATTGGTACTACATATGCATCAGCACCAGCAAATTACGTTTTAGGACCAGCACCAACTGCACAAGCAACCGGTAAAGCTGGATCAACAGCAGGCGCTTGGACATTTGGTATTGTCAAGGGTGCTCAAAATCGTGAAGTTGCTGAAGATTGGATTTCATTCATTACCGATCCTGAAATTAACTACTTATATTGTTCTGGACTAGGTGGAGTCATTTCCCCAATCAAAGAAGTTATTGATCAACTAGGTACTTCAAACACAGATAAGATTATGGCAGCTGGTTTATCTGTATTAAACAGTGGTGCAACAGTAACTGGATTACCAACATACCTTTATACAGATTGGAATGCAGTTAAAGAAGTATATACGAGTTTATATCGCCGTTTATTAACAGGTGTTACATTAACACAATCAGAAGCAGATGCTTTCCAAGCACAACTTGATGCTCTACTTAAGTAATTATAGTTAACGAATAAATAAAAAAAATGTGGGGTCAGAGGTATAGCCTCTACCCCCATTTCTTTGTCAATATCGGAGGTAAGACATGGAAAATGTTGTCATTCAAAAAAATATGAATACGCCAATTAAAAAAATGTTGCGCAAGTTTTTTAATAAGAAAACTGCTCCATTCTTTTTACTGGCGCCTACATTCCTTTATTATGTCATTTTCTGGATGTCACCGATTATCATCAGTATTAAGGAAGTTTTTACTGATTTAGATGGAGAGTTTTCATTGTTTGGGAATTTTCGGTTTCTCTTTTCACAAGAAACCTTTACGCCAGCTTTAATCAATACAGCCTTATTCGCAACCATTTCAGTTCTTTTGCAGTATGTGCTTGCATTAGGATTAGCGATATTACTGAATCGAAGATTTAAGGGTCAAAAGCTTTTAATGTTTTTAGTGATGATTCCAATGGCGATTACACCAACTGCGGTTGCGATTATATGGAAAACAGGATTAATTAGTAGTGGTTGGATTAATTCGATATTGAATGTTTTACATTTAAATAATGATTTAATTCCCTTTTTAGGATTAAGAGGGATCGATGCTGTCTTGTTGATTGTTATGATTGATACGTGGACTGTTCTGCCTTCTGTCATCATTATTTTAATTGCAGGTCTCGGAAACATACCTAAAGAAACGAAAGAAGCAGCATTAATCTTTGGCGCAGGTAAATATAGGGTTTTAAGAGACATTACATTACCTCAACTAAAACCAGCAATCATTACATCAGTGATCTTAAGAATGATTGCAGCAGTACAAGTTTGGGCTATTGTTGTCATGGTTATGGGATTTACAAATGTTCCATTCTTAGTTGAACGTATAACTTACTATGTTGGACCTGTATCAGGATTGCCTTATGCCAGAAAATTAGCATTTACCTATTCATTTATCACCGCACTTATTGTATTTACTGCAACGATGATTTATTTTAAAGTAACTAAAAAAGGTTCCGCATTGGATGGGGGTACACAAAAATGAGTAAGTTCAACCCTATCGAAAAAACAATTTTCGCTTTAATCATGTCTGCAGTTGTGATTGCAGTCTTGGTACCATTGATGTTTTTCTTAGCGAATGCATTTTCTAATGGTACTGAAATCTATGAGTATCCAAAAACTCCATTTTTCTCACTGACAGTGACCGTTAAGGTCGATTATTTAGAAGAATCAAATGAGTATCAAGTCCTCATGAAAAATAAATCTGGAGACTATATTAACACGATTAACAGCAGTTCAGGTCTGATGTTATCAACATATTTCGAACAATACTTCTCGGTATATCGTACTGGTGAAGAATTGCTTTCAGATTTTGAGATTACAAAAACAGAAGGACCTCAAGAATTTACATATTATAAAAACATGTGGCATAACTTCAAGATGTTTTTCCAAATTACATCGAATGCAGATAATGCCCTTAAAAATAGCATTGTCGTGGTTTTCTACACGATTATCATCTCACTCACACTAGGCAGCATGAGTGGATATGCAATGGCGAGATACAGATTTAAAGCTAAAGATCAAATTAGTGTCTTTCTATTAATAGTTAGAATGTTTCCCGTCGTTGGTATTAGCATACCGCTTGCGGTCATATTGATTAGATTTAATCTCTTCGATACGATGATTGGACTCGCTATCTTGTATTCACTTCCCAATATTGCGTTAACGTCGTGGATTACATCCAGTATCTTTATTGGAATCAGTAGGGAGTTAGAAGAAGCTTCATTGGTCTTTGGTGCTAATAGTTTTCAAACTTTTATCAAGATTACGTTACCGATGGCTTTACCTGCTTTAGCAGCAAGCTCGATGTATGCATTCTTAACCGCATGGAATGATACGATCTCTGCTTTAATCCTTACCAACGAAAATCCTACACTTGCTCTTGCTGTTTATCAAGCAATTGGAGATAACACAACAAACTTACAATATGCTGCAGCAGGCAGTATTATCTTAATCATTCCAGCGTTAGTCTTCACATTTGTAGTGCGCAAGTACGTCAATCAAATGTGGGGTAGTGTATCATTATGATAGGAGGGACATTTTATGTCATTTATTGAACTGATCAATTTAGATAAACGCTATTCTGCCAAAGGCAACTTAATTGTTAATCAAATGAATCTAAAGATCGAACAAGGTGAATTCATTGTTTTTCTTGGTCCATCTGGATGTGGAAAAACAACAACAATACGTATGATCTCAGGACTTGAAGATATCAGTGGTGGCGATATAACGGTAGATGGGAACTCGATTGTTTCACTCGCTCCAAAAGATCGTGGTGTCTCAATGATTTTTCAAAGTTATGCCGTATGGCCTCATATGACAGTTTATGAAAATATCGCATATCCGCTCAGACTCAAACATATGAAAAAAGATGAGCGAGATGTAAAAGTTAAACTCGCTGCAGAAAAAACAAATATTGGTGATTATTTAACACGTTATCCATCTCAACTATCCGGTGGACAGCGCCAACGTGTCGCTGTTGCGCGTGCGATGGTTGTTGAACCTAAGATCTTTTTAATGGATGAACCTTTATCTAACCTGGATGCTATGCTTAGAGTTTCGATGAGATCTGAATTGAAAAATATTCACGAGACATTAAATGCTACGACCATATTTGTAACGCATGATCAGGCAGAAGCAATGAGCTTAGCTGATCGTATCGTGATCATGAAAGATGGAATCATTCAGCAGATCGGAACACCTAAACAGGTGTATTACGATTGTGAAACTGTGTTTGTAGCTTCATTCATCGGAACACCACCAGCAAACTTTTTCAAGGTCCACCTTGAAGAGATTAAGAATCAATTACATGCAAAAAATGAACTTGTTGATTACATCCTAAACGATGAGGAAAGAGTTTTAGTTAAGGATTATTTAAATCAAGAAGTCATTATGGGCATTCGTCCTGAAAACATTGAAATCAATACGACAAAGCGTGTTCCTGAAGGATTTCTCTTTGAAGCGAAAGCTGACTTCGTTGAGCCTCAAGGATCACATATTATCGTGATTATCAATCAACATAATAATGTAGTTAAGGTATCATCACCTTTACTGGATTTAGAACCCAAAACGAAGATATTTTTAAATGTTAAGGAACACCGTGTGATGTTTTTTGACCCCATAACTGAAAAAAGAATTCGAAAGGTATAACAACATATGATTTTGGATCGACTGAAAAAACTATATCCAGAGGATGCTACATATTTAGCAAAAGAGATTGATGTTCTGATACAAAAATGGAAAACTAAAATCAATGTACGTTATCCTTTTGTGAATGAAAAAGATGCAGTACTCATTACCTATGGAGATTCCATTTTAAAGCATGGTGAAGCTCCATTAAAAACATTACATCGATTTTGGAGTGGATTAGGTAGGGATACCATCAATACCATTCATATTCTTCCGATGTTTCCTTTTACATCTGATGACGGTTTTTCAGTCGTTGATTTTAAGGAAATCAATGCTGAACTGGGTTCTTGGAAGGATATCAAAACGTTACATCAAGATTTTTTTCTAATGTTTGATGCTGTTTTAAATCATTGTTCTGCTTCAAGTTCTTATTTTAAAAATTATTTGAATCAGAAGAAGGGGTATGAAACTTTCTTCAAGAACTGGGATCCTTCCAAGGATTATTCAAAGGTTACAAGACCTAGAACCAGTCCATTACTGACACAGTTTGAAACTGTTCATGGTATCAAAAACATCTGGACAACATTCAGTGCAGATCAAGTGGATATCAACTATGAGTCACCACAAGTATTACTAGAAATGCTTGATGTTCTCCTTCTATATGTCTATCAAGGAGCAAGATTTATCAGATATGATGCGATTGGGTTTCTATGGAAAAAGTTAGGAACAACATGTATGCATTTAGAAGAAACTCATGAAATCATTAAATTAACGAAAGAAGTTATACAAGCTTGTGCAGAGGGTGTTGAAATCATTACAGAAACAAATGTTGCACACCATGATAATATCAGTTATTTCGGTAATGGCTATGATGAAGCAGGTTTAGTTTATCAGTTTCCACTGCCACCACTTACTTTAAATGCCTTTATTACTGAATCAAGTACGTATTTGACTGCGTGGGCGAAGAGTCTTCAACCGACTTCAAAACAAACAACATTTTTCAATTTCTTATCTTCGCATGATGGTATTGGTCTTAGACCTGTTGAAGGGATTTTACCTGATCAGGTAAAGAAAAATCTTTTGGATACCGTTATTTCTAGAGGAGCGAGAGTTAATTATCGCACTTTATCAGATGGCACTAAAACACCTTATGAGATGTGCATAACCTATATGGATGCATTATCAGATTCAAGTGATAGTGATACCTTACGATCAAAACGTTTCTTAGCTGCACATTCTATTTTATTGTCACTATCAGGTTTACCTGCAATCTATATTCATAGTCTTCTCGGATCTAGAAATGATATACATGGGGCAGATCTAAGTGGTATTAACCGCAGAATCAATCGTGAAAAATTAAACTATGATCAATTGATTGAAGATCTATCAAATGAATCATCATTAAGACACCATGTCTTTTATGGTATGAAGCACATGTTAAAGGTTAGAAGAGATGAACCTTTATTCTCACCTCATGCAAATCAAGTTATTTTAGAGCTAGATCATAGAGTGTTTGCCGTAGAAAGACAAGAAAACGATCAGGTAATTATTAATATAACGAATGTATCAAGTGATTCTATTGAAATCAAACTTATAGGATCATATCAAGATTTGATCACGAATCTAACCTACTTAGATTGTGTTACTTTAAAACCATATCAATATGGATGGTTTAAAAAAATATCGTAGAATGGAGCACACCTTATGAAGTTCGTCATCGCACCAGATTCCTTTAAAGAAAGTATGACAGCAATAACTGCAGCAGAAGCCATGCATCGCGGTTTAAAAAAAGTTTATCCGCATGCACAGTTTTCTATTTTTCCTATGGCTGATGGTGGAGAAGGAACAGTGGATGCCCTATTATACTATGCCACAAATACAAAGAAATTAACCTATGCAGTCAAAGGACCTCTCGGAGAAACAATTGATGCAGAAATTGGTTACCTACCATCCAAAGATACAGTCATAATCGAAATGGCACAAGCTAGTGGGATTATGCTTGTTAAAGATCTACTAAGAAATCCATTATATACAACAACCTATGGGGTGGGTGAATTACTGATCAAATCACTCGATTTGAAGCCGAAAAAAGTGATCATTGGTATCGGAGGAAGTTCCACCAATGATGGTGGTGTTGGATTTTTACAAGCAATAGGGGTCAAAGTTTTAAATAAATTAGGTCAACCTGTTCCATTTGGTGGCATAGGACTCCATCAAATTGATACCATCGATTTTTCAACCATTGATCCACGTGTTATGGATATAGAGATTATTGTATTATCTGATGTTAAAAATCCTTTACTCGGAAAAAATGGGTCTAGTTACATATTTTCACCTCAAAAAGGAGCAACACATGAGATGGTTGTTCAACTTGAAGCAGGTATGGAACACTACGCTTCCATCTTAGAAAAGACCATTGGAAAAAAGTTGAGTCATCTTGCAAGTACTGGGGCTGCAGGTGGATTAGGGTTTGCACTCTCTGCCTTAAAAAATGTAAAAATCATTTCTGGAATTGAGTACTTATTAACACAATCTCATATTGAGGCTGAAATAAAAACATGTCATGCAGTATTTACAGGTGAGGGAAGTATTGATTTGCAAAGCATTCAGGGTAAAGTACCTGTGGGTGTTGGAATGCTATCAAAAAAACATAACAAACCTGTCGTCGTTATGGTTGGGAAAATTAATTGTGATCCTGAATTATTAAAACCATTTGGAATTACTTATGTCTATTCAATCAATGAAGAAGTCGGTAATTTAAAGCGTTCGCTTGAGGAAGGACCTAAAAACCTTGAAAGAACAACTGCAAAAACGGCTTCAATGATTGATTTTAAGGAGTAACTATGAATATCGCTTTATTGCACTACCGCGTTGGTGAAACTGATGGAGTTTCACTTGAAATGGACAAATGGAGACAAGTCTTAATCTCCATGGGGAACCAGGTTTTTTATGTTGCAGGAAATCACTCTAAGATCGATGCCTATGTTATTGAAGAAATTGGATTCAATAACCCACTCGACTTAAAGATTGCTTCTAATTGTTATGAAAAATTAATAGATTATACACCCAGCTCTTTAAAAGAAGCGATCGAAGAACAAGCTAAAATCATTGAAAATAAACTTTCTCATTTCATAAAAACCAAAAAAATAGATCTCATTATCCCTAACAATGTATTTGCTTTAGGTAGAAGTATACCCATTGCTAAAGGTATATTAAATGCGATTGAGCAAACACATATTCAAGTGATCTGTCATCATCATGATTTTTACTGGGAAAGAGAAAGATATAGTCACCCACAAACAGACTATGTTTTGGATTCACTTAATCATTTGTTTCCACCAATCCATTATCCTATGCAACATGTCGTCATTAATTCCTATGCTCAAAAGAGTTTAATGGAGAAAAAAGGATTAACTTCAACAATCGTTCCAAATGTGTTTGATTTTGATCTTTTTCCATGGATAATGGATGCCTATAATGCTGATTTTAAAGAAAGCCTTGGTGTTAACCAAAACCAAGTATTAATACTTCAAGCAACACGTGTAGTAAACCGTAAAGCGATTGAACTCGCCATTGATGTTGTCGATCAAATGAATCAGATGCAACATAAAAGAAAGTGGATTGGAAAGAAACTTTATGATGGTAGAACATTTGATAAAGATACTGAATTTGTTTTAGCAGTTCTTGGTTTACATGAAGGTACTGATCATTATGAGGATAAACTGATAGAACATGCAGCAAGTAAAAATGTACACATGATCATGAATCCCAATCTTGTTGATCATACGCGGTATGAAAAAAACAATAAGAAGATCTATTCTCTATGGGATGCCTATGTACATGCTGACTTGATTACATATCCAAGTATTTATGAGGGATTTGGTAATCAATTTTTAGAAGGACTTTTTGCTAAGAAACCTATGATAGTCTTTGAATACTCTGTTTTTGAGCAGGATATCAAGTCTAAAGGATTTAGTTATGTTAGTTTAGGTAACACCTATATCACTAAGGACAATGGATTAGTAGAAGTTGAAAAGAAAGTAACAATTCAAGCTGCACAACAAGCAATGAAGTATTTATGCGATACCAAATATCGAAATCAAGAGGTAGAAAAGAATTATAGATTAGGACAACTACATTACTCAATGAACACATTAAAGAAAATCATTGAGACGTTATAAGCGAGGAAAAACATAAATGAAAATCACATTTTTAGGTGCTGGAAGTACTGTATTTGCAAAAAATGTCCTAGGTGACTGCATCATCAATCCGAGATTAGGTGCATTTGACATTGCACTGTTTGATATTGATGAAGAGCGATTAGATGATTCATATCAGATGCTTAACAATATCAATCATACGATGCATGGTAGAGCAACCATTAAGAAATATACCAATCGTTTAGAAGCCTTAAGAGGTGCTAAATATGTTATAAATGCTGTTCAAATTGGTGGTTATGAGCCATCGACTGTGATTGACTTCGAAATACCTAGAAAATATGGTTTGAAGCAGACAATCGGTGACACTTTGGGTATCGGTGGCATATTTAGAGCACTTCGTACGATTCCAGTCATGGAAGATTTCGCTAGAGATATGGAGCAGGTTTGTCCTGATGCGCTCTTTTTAAACTATGTCAATCCCATGGCAATCTTGACTGGATACATGCTTAGATACACCAAAATTAAAACCGTTGGTTTATGTCACAGTGTTCAGCTTTGTGTACCCAAGTTGTTAAAAGCCTACAAAATGGAAGAATACCTCGGAAAAACAAAATGGGAGATTGCTGGCATCAATCACATGGCTTGGCTCCTCAAGATTGAGGATTTAAATGGTAATGACCTTTATCCTGAAATTAAGAGAAGAAATTTAGTTAACAAAGGAGAATATCCGGATTCTCATGATTTAGTCCGCATGGAAATTATGAGAAGGTTTAATTATTATGTCACTGAGTCCTCCGAACATAATGCAGAATATTTACCTTATTTTATCAAAAAGAATTACCCAGAATTAATAACAAAATTCAATATTCCATTAGATGAATATCCAAGACGTTGTGTGAAACAGATCAACGACTGGAAAGAGATGAGAGATAGTTTTGTCAATATCAAAGAACTTACTCATGAGCGTTCTCATGAGTATGCAAGTTCAATCATTGAAGCCTGCGAAACAGATGTTCCATTTAGAATTCATGGAAACGTCTTAAATCATCATCTGATCACCAATCTTCCACTTAACGCCTGTGTTGAAGTTCCGATCATGATTGATCGTAACGGATTGAATCCTTGTATCGTGGGTGACTTGCCAGAACAGTTAGCTGCCCTCAATAGAACCAATATCAATGTACAACTTTTAACGATGGAAGCTGCACATACCTTATCCAAAGATAAGATATATCAAGCAGCCTACTTAGATCCACATACAAGCAGTGAACTGAGTTTAGATGAAATCAAAGCGTTATGTGATGATTTAATTGAAGCACACGGTAACTGGTTACCTAAATATCATTAGGAGGAAAATCATGCCAAAACAATTAATTGCAGTTAAACCACATCAAGCAGCGATTCTTGAGGATATATTAGCTCCACTTTTACCACATGAAGTTAGAATCAAAGTTGATTTTGCCTCTCCTAAACATGGTACAGAAGCGACAGATTTTAAAGGAAATAGTCCATGGGAAACTGAGCAGTTCGATACGGAATATCGTCTTTTCACTAAAAGACCGCAAGGTAATTCAGGCATTGCGTTTGGTTCATGGAATCTTGGTAACATGTTTGTTGGTCATATCATTGAACTGGGAAAAGATGTTAAAGATTATCAATTAGGTGATCGTGTTTGTTCATATGGTGGTATCAAGGAATTTCATACGATGAATGCGGTCAATAACTTTAGATTACGTAAGCTATCAGAAAATGATAGCTGGAAAAATGCAGTTTGTTACGATCC
>MIDA01000017.1 GCA_001830045.1 Tenericutes bacterium RIFOXYA12_FULL_35_10
ACTATTTATTTCATGTATACTTCAAATTAATACTGTATTAGTATAGCATTTATGTTTTGAAATTACAAGCATTTTTTAAACCATAAATAGCCAACTGTATTATACCATATTTCTTCGAAATAGTTCAATACATCATCATCACCAACCCATAACATAAAGTTTCATCTTTTTATACGAAGAATATGCGTTTGCTAGTTGCTTTTTTGATTTTTTTATGTTAAATTAGGTTGTGCAGTTAGGAGTGAGAATATGGCTGAATGCTACGTAACAGGTAAAAAGACTGTCTTTGGTAATAAGCGCAGTCACGCATTAAACGCGACACGTCGTGTATGGAAGATCAATCTCCAGACGATTCGCATTAAGGACGAAGACGGAAAAGTTATCAAAGTTAAGGTTTCCGCTCGCGCTCTTAAGAAAAACAATTTAGAACGCGTTTAAAAAATAAAAAGGCAATCGCCTTTTATTTTTTTATCCTAACTCTTTTTGCTGATAATTTGAAGCACACGACCTTCACTAATCTGTACCATACCATGTTCTTCAATCACTTCATTTGATATGCAAAGTGGGTCATAGGTTAACAGTAAGTAATCAACTAACGTATACTTAAATCCCATCAGTGAAATCTTCGCTTTAGGGTATGCGATAAACGTCACGTAACCTTCTGTTCTGACCTCATGAAAGCCTTCGTGTAATAATGAAATCTCTGATTGATCATCGATAATTTTTAACTGGGGAAACTCATCAAAAAACATCGTATGAATCATGAAATGTTCAATACGATCACCACCAATACCACCGATCATGATGATCTCTTCAGGGTTCATCTTGCTCGCTTCTACGAGTGCTTGATGCGTGTCAGTGACATCCTTAATTGGATTAAGTTTAATCACATTCAGTTGACTGAGCATACCTTGATTCGTCAGTGAATCAAAATCACCAACAGCTAAATCAATTTTAATACGCTGCTTATATAAAGCTAATACAGCTTGATCAACAGCAATGACCACATCAGAATCTTTGAATTCAAAGATTTTTTTTATATCTTTAGGCGTTGGATGTGTGACGATAATTGCTCTCATTTAAGTACCTCAATGCCTTTTGCTCGATCTTCCATATTAAAGAGATATGATCCTGCGACAACAATATCAACACCTGCTTCTTTAGCAATTTTAGCCGTCTCATCATTGACACCACCATCGATTTCTATCACAAAGTTGAGTCCATTTTCTTTACGAAGTCTAACGAGTTCTCTGACTTTATCCATCATCTCAGTCATAAATGACTGTCCACCAAAGCCTGGTTCAACCGTCATCACTAAGATCAATGAAACATCATTTAAATAAGGAATAATCGCTCTTACAGGGGTTTTAGGTTTGATGGCGATACCAACACCAACACGCTCTTTTTGAATGGCTAAAACCGATTCTTGCACATGATTAGCTTCAATGTGAATGGTGATAAATTTGGTTTGTGGAAAGACAAATTGAGGTATCCATTTGAGAGGATCTGTAACCATCAAATGAACGTCAATCGGAAGATGTGTCACAGCTTCGATTTGTTTTGATATGGCTGGCCCAAAGGAGATATTGGGGACAAAATGTCCATCCATAATATCTAAATGAATGTAATCAGCTGTTTGAATAGATTTGATTTCTTGTTCAAGATTCGTAAAATTGGCTGTTAATACAGAAGGTGCTATTTTCATCATTTCAATCCTCCTAATACTTTTCTTTTTGTGCTTTGATTTCTTCAATAAAACTCATGTAGTTTTCATAACGTGAAGCTAACATTTCTTTAGTCTCATAGGCATGCTTTATGGCACATCCTGGTTCTAAGAGATGCATACAATTTGATTTAAATTTGCATTGTTCTGAAAGTTCTGAAAAGTCTTGATAATACTGCTTTAACTCCTCAGGTCGAAAAATATGAAACTCAATCTTAGAAAAACCAGGTGTATCAACGATATATCCACCATGGATATAATAGAGTTCAGTATGTCTTGTCGTATGTTTTCCTCTACCTAAAGCCTCACTAATCTCTTGGGTTTTAAGTCCTAGTTCAGGCATTAAAGCATTCAAAAGTGTCGATTTACCAACACCGGTTTGACCTGCTAAAACCGTAATTTTATCTTGAAAAACGTGTGTGAGTGTATCAATGCCAATACGCTGTTTACTATTGACATAATAGAGCTCATGCCCCATGTTAACGTAATATTGCAATTGGTCTTTAAGGATATTCAATGTTTTGTCATCGACTAAGTCAATCTTAGAGATAACGATCACTGGTTTGAGACGTTCTTGGCTCATAATGATTAAGAACTTGTCTAAAAGATTAAATGAAAAATCGGGTTTTATCGCTGAAAAAACAAGAAGCACTTGATCAACATTGGCAACATCTGGTCTCTCTAGATCGTTTTCGCGTGGCATAATCTCCATGATCATCGGAATATCTTCAGCGTCATCATAATAGACATAATCGCCTACTTTAGGACTGATCTGAATCGTTTTAATATCCTTTTTTGATTTCATGGTAACTATTTTATTAAAACTTGATTTTTCGTCAAGTTTCATAAACCGAAGTTTCCCTCGTGCAGCCGCTACAACTTCTTCTTTTGTCTCTAGATCAATGAGTGTATATTGATTAGAAATCATTTTCTTGATAAATCCTTTTTTCAAATGATCCTCCTTAAGTTAAATGCTGGCTTCTGAGCTGTCCACAAGCCGCATTGATGTCGTGACCTTGTTCTTTTCTAAGTGTAACTTGAATGTTTGCTTTCATGAGCGTGTCATAAAATGCTTCCATCGTTTCTGTTTTACTACGTTTATAACCAGATTCTATAACCTCATTATAAGGAATTAAATTGACATAGACGTTTAATCCTTTTAAGAGTTGTGTCAGTTCTATGGCAGTTTCTTTTGAATCGTTTAGTCCATCAATTAAAATGTACTCAATCGTTACACGTCTTTTAGTGACTGATAAATAATATTTAATGGCACCAATCACTTCTTCAATTGGATAAGCGTTGTTTATACGCATTAATTTTGATCTGATCTCGTTATTGGGTGCATGTAAACTGATCGCTAAATTCACTTGTAAACCCATGTGTGCATACTCTTTGATCTTAGGAACAATACCTGAAGTAGAAACAGTGATGTGTCTTGCACCGATGGCTAATCCTTTTGGAGAATTAATCGTCGTCAAGAATTTAAGCAAATTTTCATAGTTATCAAAGGGTTCACCAATACCCATAACAACGACATATGATATGCGTTCTTTGAGTAAGCGCTCTGTTTCAATGATTTGTGCGATGATTTCACCAGCGTTCAAATCTCTTTTTTTCTTTAATAAACCTGATGCACAAAAGGAACAACCAATGTTACATCCAACTTGCGTTGTTACACAAATCGAGTTTCCATAATGTTGTTTCATTAAAACTGATTCAATTAAATGACCATCAGATAAACTATATAAAGCTTTCATGGTTCCATCCGCACTCACGTGTTTTAAAACCAATTCTAAAGCTTGAAGTGTGAAGTTTTCTTTGAGTAAATCAATAATCTCGTTTGGCAAATTGTTCATCTCATCAAAGGATTGTACCTTTTGCTTGTAGAGCCACTGCCAAATTTGATCTGCACGGTACTTTTTTTGTCCGTGATCGAGTAAAAACTGAACTAACTCTTCATGAGTTAGATTATATATAAGCATATTATCACCTGTTAATATTATACACGAAACGATGGAATAACCAGCAAAAAAACCTGACGAATCAGGTTTTAGCTACGAATGACTGCTTTATAAGCAAAGGCAAGTCTATTGGTAATCTTTTTCATCAATTGATCAACTTCTTCAGTAGATAGTGTTTTATCTTTATCATTGAAGACTAAAGCGAATGCCATCGATTTTTTACCTTTTTCAATGGTTTGTCCTTGGTAGACATCAAAGATTTCTAATGACACAAGATTTTTTCTAACAGTTTGCTCAATGATGGAAAGAAGTTCTGATGCTTGAATGTGTTCATCAACAACGATTGCTAAATCTCTTGAAACGTTAGGAAACTTAGTCACCGGTTGATAATTCACTGGTTTAACGACATCAAGTAGTGGTTTTAAGTTGATTTCAACAACAACTGTTGTTTGAATATCTTTTTCTTTAACAACTTTCGGATGAAGTTCAGCAATTTGACCGATCACTTGATTTTGATATAAGACATCTGCTTGTTTGAATGGATGATAACTGAGTGTACGGTCTGTCGGTTGATAGGTAAACACAATGCCAAGTGGATTAAATAGCTGATCAACGATACCTTTAATCACATAGAAATCAGGTTTGATACTATCTTTTTTCCATGGATTTTGATGCCATAAACCAGACATCGCAATCCCTAAATGCAACTCTTCAATACCTTGTGCAAAACAATTACCAATTTCAAAGATATTGACATTATCTTGTCTTCTTGATTGATTAAATCTGATGGTTTCAACTAATCCATTGACTAAAGATTGACGCAGAGTCTTACGATCTTCAGACAAGGGCATTAAAATCGAAACAGGTTCACCAAGTGTAGCATAACGGTTAACATCTTCTGTAGCAAGAAGTGAATAGCTAATCACTTCATGTAACCCAAGAGATGAAAGATGATGTCTTACATGTCTTAAACGTTTTTGTTTATCTGTTAACTTCCCAGGTAGTGGTTTATCAATCGGTGTCATGGGGATGTTATCAAGACCATAAATCCGTGCAATTTCTTCTAGGAAATCAGCTGGAATCACTAAATCTTCACGATACCTTGGTCCTTGTAAAAGATATGTATGAGGTTTAACTTCATAAGTATATTGATATGCGTCAAAATAGGAAAGTAATTGTTTTTCATCCAATGCAATGCCAAGCGCTTCATTAAAGTAATCTTTTGACACTTCAATGGTTGGATTAACGTTTGTATGATGAATCTTTTCAGATATACCTTTGGATACAGTAGCGTTAGCAAGTTCAACTAAAAGTTCAGTTGCTCTTTCTAAGCCAAGCATCACGCGCATTTGATCAATTCCTCTTTCAAAGCGAAGTGATGATTCACTGCGTAATCCTAAACGTTTAACCGTTTTTTGGATACGTTTTGGTTCAAAATAGGCTGCTTCTATAACGACAGATGTTGTATGATCATCAATCATCGTATTTGCTAAACCCATCACTCCAGCAATCGCAATCACTTCTTTTTCATTGGTGATCACGACATCATTTTTAGTTAAAATGCGTTTTTCACCATCAAGTGTCACAACTTCTTCATGGTCTTTTGCATCTCTGACTAAAATATGATTTGACGCCAATTTTTGATAGTCAAACATATGAAGTGGTGTCCCATATTCAATTAAGACGTAATTTGAAATATCAACGACATTATTGATTGGAAGAATACCATAAGCAATGAGTGCACTCTTTAGCCACCAAGGAGATTCCTTAACTTCGACATGTTCAAAGTGCCGTGCCAAATAACGACCACAACCATGTGATTCAATCGTTACTGAAATCGGATTTTTTTGTCCTTTTTCAACGATGTTAAACGTTGGTTTTTTGATTCTTTGGTTGGTCATGGATGCAAGATCAAGTGCAAACCCCATGTGAGAAAGTAGATCACCACGGTTTGGCGTAAGTTTAAGTTCCATCACCCAACCTTCTAATGCAAGTTCTTTAAGTGCTGGTTCACCTACTTTTTTAGGTGAATCAAAATAATAAATACCTTCTTTAAACGTATCAGGAATCATGGATTCATCAAGACCGAGTTCATTCAAGGAACAAATCATCCCGTTAGATTCAACACCACGAATCTTTGATGCTTTAATTTGAAAATTACCTGGCAAGACAGATCCTACTTGTGCAACAACGACATATTGATCTTTACCGACATTCGGTGCACCACAAACAATCTGTTCAACACGGTCACCTAAATCAACGGTAGTCACATGGAGGTGATCTGAGTTTGGATGATCTTCACAGGTTAAAACTTTACCGATGACAAGGTTGGTTGCTTCATTGATTTGGTTGAATGATTCAACTTCAATCATTTTTTGATTGGTTAGCTCAAGAATGTTTTTAGGAACATCAATCCACTGATTGAGCATAGATTCAATAATTTTCATCGGTTTACCCCCTTGAATTGACTTAAGAAACGTACGTCATTTGTGTAAAAATGACGAATATCATCAATCGCGTAACGTAAAATAGCGATACGTTCAACACCAATACCAAACGCGAAGCCTTGGTAATGATCAGGATCATAACCACCCATCTTCAGTACGTTCGGATGTACACGGCCGGCACCTAAAACTTCAATCCAACCGGTCGTTCCATCTTTCTTTTGATAACTTACATCAACTTCAACTGAAGGTTCTGTAAAAGGAAAATAAGAGGGTCTTAAGCGAATGGTTCTTTCACTACCAAATAGATGTCTAACCATGGTTAAAAGCGCATCTTTTAAATGTGCAAATGTAATTTTTTCATCAATCACAAGTCCTTCTATTTGCATGAACTGGTGACTATGTGTGGGATCATCATCATCTCTACGATAAACTTTACCTGGACAAATAATGCGTAAAGGAGCTCCTTTTTTAAGAAGCATTGTTCTCGCTTGAACAGGTGATGTATGGGTTCTAAGCAGCGTATTTTCATCGACATAAAATGAATCCTGCATCGCTCTTGCTGGATGGTCTTTATCTAAATTCATCATTTCAAAATTATAGTGATCATTTTCTAATTCTGGACCATCAGCTACTTCATAGCCTAAACCGATAAATAGATCTTCAATATCTTCAATGACCTGATTTAAAGGATGTATTTGACCTTGATAAAACTGATAACCGGGTAAAGTGACATCAATCTTTTCAGTTGCTAGTAATTGGTTTAACGCTTCCTCTTCTAACTTACCTTTTTTCTCATAAAGTGCAAGCTCAATCTCTGTCTTAACCTGATTAACAAGCGCACCAAACGCAGGTCTTTCTTCTTGAGGAAGATCTCTCAGTTTTGACATTAAAGAAGAAATCTCGCTCTTTTTGCTTAAATAAAGAATGCGAATATCTTCAATTTCTTGAAGCGTTTTAGCTTCACTCATGGCTTTTAAAGCTGTTTGTTTGATGGCTAATAATTGTTCTTTCATCATCATACCTCTTTTCATGATTTGTTAAAAAAAAGAAACGTCCCTTGCATAGCTAAGGACGTTTATACGCGGTACCACCTTAGTTCCAGAATAAATTCTGGCACTCAAAATCCTTAACGCGGACGAAACGGGTGTGATTAGCACCTCTCAAAGATGAATTCATCAAGTCTTTAGGTATGGCTTTCACCGCTCCATACTCGCTAAACATAAAGTTTTCTTGATTACTACTTCTTATCGACGATTTATGATTATCTACGACTATTTGCAATAATAGCTAAGAATCTGAGTAATTCAACGTAAATCCAAACGATCGTGACCATTAAACCAACAGCGACCATCCATTCATAGGAACGATCCATGCCACCTTCAACAATCGCTTCAGCGCGATCAAAATCAAGGGTTAACATGAGTGCACCATAGACAATGAACACACCACTGATGAGTAAGATAATGGGTGAACCAAATGCGATATTCACATTAAAGAGTGATAAGACTAAACTTAGAACAGCAAATAAGAGAATACCTAAGAGAACACCATACATAATTCTTCTAAATCGTGGTGTTACACGAATGGTTCTAGAGCTGTATAAGAATAACATTACTGTGAATATGGCTGCAGTCGCAATCACAGCTGCGAGTGCAACGCCTGGAGCATATGCATCAAAGATGACGGTAATTAGTCCTAAGAATATGCCTTCAGCAAGTGCATAGATAATTGCAAATGGAGCAGCAAGTCTTACGCTTCTCGTTGAAACGATAACTGAGATTAACGCCAAAATAATTGAACCAATCAAAATCGGAATAACTGCAGTTGGAGCAATCAATCCATTGGTTAATGCATACAGAAATAAGAAACCACTTAATACTGCAGAACCTAATAATAAACCTGTTTTTAAAACGATACCACCGTAGCTTGCGACTTCACCGGTACCTTCATAAACTTCATTACGTTCTAATGTTCTTAAAATAGGATTAGACGTACGCATGATCATCAACTCCTTATGTACAGCTCTATTATATAATAGAGTTCTAGATTAGTGCAAACAAACCGGCATCAATCACATTATTTTCCGATTTTAAATCCTTAAATGCGCCAAATGTTTCTAATTTCTCGAATACAGTTTTATTAATGCGTGTACGCTCTTTAACATCGTCTCTCGAACTAAACGCTTTTTCTTGTCTCTTTTGAACAATATCATAAGCAACCGATTCACCTAAACCATCGATGGCTTTAAAAGGCATTCTTAATCCTTTATCTTCCATCAAGAATGTCGTTGCATCTGATTTGTTAATATCGATGGGTAAGAAACTGAAACCTCGTTTTGTCATCTCAAGTGCAACACCTAAAGTTACAATTAGGTTTTCGTCTTTAACTTTTAAATTAAATGTTTCATTTAAAGAAACAAGTTTATTTCTAATCGCGTTTGCTCCTGCAACCATCACTTCATAATCAAACTGATCTACACGTTTTGAGAAGAATCCTGAATAGAAAAGTAATGGCTGATACACTTTAAACCATGCAATACGCATCGCCATAATGACATAAGCTGTCGCATGTGCTTTTGGAAACATGTATTTGATTTGTGATGCTGACCAAATATACCATTCGGGTACTTTGTTTTTTCTCATATCTTGTTCATACGTTAGCCAGGTTACTTTATCTTTCGATGGTTTTCCTTTTCTTACAAACTCCATGATTTCAAATGCTCTTAAAGGATCTAGTCCGAAGGTTAAGAGTTGAACCATGATATCATCACGACAACCAATAATATCATTAAAGGGGATCGTTCCATATTCTGTTTTACCGGTAACTAAGGATTGTGCATTTTTTAACCAAACGTCTGTTCCATGAGAAAGACCAGAAATCTTAACTAATCCTGCAAATGTTTTTGGCTTTGTGTCGACAAGCATTTGTCTTGTAAAAGGCGTTCCAAATTCAGGAATAGCATAGGATGCCACTTCGCTCATAATCTCATGTTCTTTGACACCAATCACGGATGTTCCATTGAAAAGTTCGTAAACCTTAGGGTCATCTAAAGGAATATCTTGAGCACGCTTAAATGGGAAATCCTCTGGGTGTTTTTCAACATAATCCATTAAAAATTTAATCAGTGTTGGATCATCATGGCCAAGAATATCGAGTTTTAGTAAATTGGATTCAAAGGAGTGATAATCAAAGTGAGTCGTCTTCCACTCTGCATTCACATCATCAGCCGGAAACTGAATTGGTGTCACATCAAAAATAGTTTTTGATTTAGGGACAACAACAATACCACCAGGATGCTGACCCGTTGAACGTTTGACACCTTCTATTTTTTTAGCTAGTCGTTCAATTTGCGCACTTCTTACTTGAATATTTTTATCTTCTAAATAACCTTTCACATAACCATATGCATTTCTTTCAGCAACCGTTTGAATAGTTCCTGCTCTAAATGTATGATCTTCTCCAATAAGTTCTCTGACATACGCATGAGCGATAGCTTGATAATCACCAGAGAAATTGAGATCGATATCCGGTACTTTATCTCCATCAAAACCTAAGAATGTTTCGAAAGGAATATCGTGTCCATCTTTGATGAGTTTTTCACCGCATATCGGACATATCTTTGTCGGTAAATCATAACCTGATTGAATGTTTTTCATGAAGGGCTGAAAAGCCTTTTGTTCAGGTGTTAATCCGTAATGAACAATCTCTTCATCGGTTAAATAAAACGTCGTAAAATCGCCTTTTGGACAGCGATAGTGCGGTTTTAAGGGGTTCACTTCAGTAATATCAAGCAGGGTTGCAACAAGTGATGATCCAACAGAACCACGTGAACCAACAAGGTAGCCATCATCAAGTGATTTCTTAACGAGCAAATGAGAAATATAATAGTTAGGTGCGAATCCATTATCAATAATATTTTTTAATTCTCTGGTAACACGATCAAGCACTAATTGATGTGGTGTCGAACCATATAAATATTGTGTTTTATCATAGACAAGACGTTTAACTTCATCAGCAATACTTTCGATCCCTAATAAGTCTTTAAATGCATCGTCTGGAAGTGAATATAATTGTTTTGGAAATGCTTGAATTTTATCAATCATAGCATTCAATTGATTGGTGTTTTTGACGACGATTTCAAAAGCGAGATCTCGGCCTAAAAAAGCCATCGATTTCATCATTTCATCGGTCGTTAAAAAATACTGTTCAGGCATGGTTTGGTATCTTGCTAAATCGTGGATACCTCCACCAACTAAAGGTGTTCTGATATAGATTTCTCGGTATAAGACATCTTTTTTCTCTAAGTAATGCACATCACCAGATGCGATGACGATCTTATGTTGTTCTTTGGCAAATCGAACGATTTTTGCAATCACGGCTTCAATGATTTCTTCACCGTGAACGCCTAAACCATCTTTCAAATGTTTATACGCTTGTGGTGGTTGAACTTCAATGTAGTCATAATATTTAATGACTTCTTTAAGTTCATCATCCCCACGATTAAGTGCCGTTTCAAAAACATCACCATTTGCACAACCACTACCAATGAGTAGTCCTTCACGATGTTCATTTAACACTGATTTAAGTGTTCGAGGTCCACTATAAAAATGGGTCGTTAATGCATCACTGATCACTTTAAATAGATTTTTATAGCCATCTTGGGTTTGTGCTAGCACCATGACATGATAAGGCATGATGTGCTTCCATGATTCTTTATCATCAATCGATAGATTAATTTGATCGAACTGTTTAATTCCTTTTTGTAGTATATCATTGAGCATCAAAATCCATATTTGTGCAGTCACAGACGCATCATCTTCTGCACGGTGATGTTGTTCCTGTTTAACTTTAAAAAATTTAGCTAATGCTTTTAGATTATAGCGTTTTAAATCTTGATGATAAAAATAGCGAGCACAATTTAAGGTATCAATAACCATTGAATCATCAAATTCAAGATTCAGTCTTCTCGCATTTTCCCTGATATGACCGATATCAAACAGTGCATTATGTGCAACTAAAACCGCACCCCTTGCAAACGCTAAAAACTTGGGAAGTTCTTCATCGATAAAGGGAGCTGGTGCTAACATTTCATCGGTGATATCTGTGAGTTCAGTTGTAAAATGCGATAAAGATTCGCCTGGATTGATGAAGGATTGATAACGTTCAATCACTGAACCTGATTCAATTTTAACCGCTGCAATTTCAATAATTTTATCTCTGGTTGAAGATAATCCAGTCGTTTCAATATCAAAAACAACATAAGTTAAGTCTTTTAAGAAACGTTGATCTTTGGTTTCAGATGTAATTCTAAACTGGGTATCATCGACAAAATCGAGTTCAACCCCATAAATGGGTTTAATATCTTTACCTTTGGTTGCTTTATACACATCGGGATATGCGTAAAGACCATTGTGGTCTGTAAACGCAATCGCTTCATGTCCCCATTTGATTGCTTGATCAACGTACTCTGATACATCAGTTACAGCATCCATGTTTGACATTTTTGTATGCACATGAAATTCAATGCGTTTTTCTTTAGCACGATCCATGCGTTCTTCTTTTATGTTTTTTTCAATAAAATTGATGGCATCTGCAAATAAAACAACATCTTTTTGGAATGCATCAAAATTAGCTCTTCCTTCAACTTGAATCGCATCGCCATCGTGAAGAGAATCTGCAAGTTCTCTATCTTTATCCGTTTTAATAAATCGCTTGATATAAATGGCATCTTCATCATCGCCTAAAACAAACGATAATAATTGTGTTGTCGTGAGTTGTTTAAGTTCTAGTTTTGAAATAACACCTTCGATGAGAAACAATAAATCACCTTTGACATTACGGTATGTATCTAAATGGTATTGATCAATAGGGATTTCTTTGATAGGAACAGCAAGTGCGGATGATTTTTTAGAAAATGTTTTTCTTGTGTTTTGTTTTTGTGTAGCCTGTTTAGCATACACCACTTTTTGTTCCATCACTTTTTCTTGTTCTACAATCGATGACTCGATCATTTGAGATACAGGGGTTAATGTAATAATGATTTCATGCTTAATGTTGATGTTAAATCCAAAGCGAGAAAAAACAGTTTTAATATCCTCAAAATACTCACTGACATATGTACTATCTTGGTCAATTTGAACGATAAACGTTTCATTTTCATAACGTGTTTTAAAGTTTTTTAAAACTAAATAACGCGCTTTTTCTTTTGATAGTTCGATAATCGCATAGTCAAAATAAGCAAGTGCACATGCTTCAAAATGTGCTTTTGATTTATATGTGAGTTGAATTTCAACTGAAGATAAAATTCTTGGGACATAAAAATAGCTTTTCAGTTGTTGAATAAATGGTAAAAGAACGTCTGGTTCTAAAACGTCATTTAAGACAATGTTAAATTGCCATGATTTATTTTTCGTATCAATCGATACATGCGCTAATTCAGCTTTATTTAAGATGGGGTGCTGAAATTTTGATTGTTCTAGAAAAAGTTGAAACTTATCTTTTTTCATATGGTCAACCCCCGATCAACCATTTTGATGGATCTAAATGCCCAAAAGTGCCACATGTATAACATTGGTATAACTAAATAGGAAATAGCTGGTTCGTTAAATAAAATGGCAACCAGTTCAACAACAACATAGATTGTTGATAGATATATAGATAGTTTTAATCTCATTTGAAATGGTAATGGAATATGTCTTGTAAATAACATCACAAAAAATGCCATTAAAAATGCATAAAAGATGTGATCAAACAAGCCGACAACATACGATAAAAATATTTCTGCAGTTGTAAATAGTCTTGTTTCATTATAAAAAGTCTTTATGCCTGATGCTAATCGTCTAACATTTTCTTCTGAATCATCACTAAAATCATAGTTATAAAGTCCAATGTCTTCATAAGACATACGCTCAATCTCGATATCTGCAACATAGATCGCTAAATCTTGGGGTAAGAAAACAAAATGAATTTTATCTTGACTAGGTTGATAATCACCTATATTGATTTGGAAATAATCAAAATTGGTTACTGCACTTTCTGTGGTTGTTAAAACACCATCAGTGATGATTGCAGCATCTAAATGAATATCTTCTTTGATTGCAGAAACCATCGTTTCAAAACGATTTAGGCTCATTCCTGGGTTAATCGTTGATTTAAGCCATGTGGGTATCATGAAAAAAAGAGGGACAAATAATAAATATAAAATCACCTTTCCCCATGAATCTTTCATAAAAAAAACCGCTAACGGAGGTTTAGTTAAACTTGTTGTTAATCTCTTGAACATACCTTCAACTCCTTGCGTCTTATTATATCATAATAACCTATCTTATGATAAAATGATTGTGGTGAAAATATGAATTTAATGAATCATGAAAAGCATTATAATACACTCCACAACTACTACCTTCAGAAATATCAAAAGAAGGTTTTTAAAATTTCTCTTAACGGTGGATTTACCTGTCCCAACATCGATGGGACGGTAGCAACGGGTGGTTGCACGTTTTGTTCTTATATGGGAAGTGGTGATTTTGCCGGTTTTAAATTAGATCCACTTTCTGTTCAATTTGAGAAAATCAAACAAAGAATGCACCAAAAATGGGAGGAAGGACACTATATTGCGTATTTTCAAGCTAATACAAATACCCATGCTCCACTTTCTCGTTTAAAAGAACTTTATGAAGAAGCTATTACACTAGATCCGAACATCGTCATGTTATCTATCGGAACAAGACCTGACGTTTTACCTGATGATGTCGTTGATTATTTAGGTGAACTCAATCAAAGAATGCCTGTTCAGATCGAACTTGGGTTACAGACAATCCATGAGAAAACATCAGAACTCATCAACCGTGCACATACATTAGAATGCTTTGATGATGCCGTTAGAAGACTTAGAATGAAAAACATTGAAGTCATTGTACATATTATCAATGGTCTTCCCTTTGAAACAAAAGACATGATGCTTGATACTGTTAAACATATCAATCAACTTGATGTTCAAGGCATCAAGATTCATATGCTCCATCTCATGGAAAAAACTAAAATGGGTTACCAATATAAGAAAAATCCCTGGAAACTCATGACTTTAGAAGAATATGTGGATGTCACCGTTGAACAAATCGGTTGGCTTAGAAAAGATATCATCATCCATAGATTAACAGGCGATGCACCGCATGATATGCTGATCGCTCCACATTGGACAAAAAGAAAATTTGTTGTCACAAACGAAATCGATAAAAAAATGAGAAGACTGAATCTTTGGCAAGGTGATCTATATGAAAAAGAACATACTTCTTGATCAAGCACATGCGATTTTATCCTCACTTCTATCAAAAGATGATGTAGTTGTTGATGCAACCATGGGGAATGGTTACGATACACTCTTTTTATCAGAGATTGCCAAAGAGGTATATGCATTTGATATACAACTCAACGCGATAGCCAAAACTAAAGAAAAAGTGGGGGAGCTTTCCCACGTTCATCTCATTCATGATAGCCATGAAAACCTCATCAATTATGTCAATACATTTAAAGCTGTTATTTTTAATCTTGGTTATCTTCCACAGGGTGATAAAGAGATCACAACAAAAACTAAAACGACTTTAAAAACATTAAATCTCATTTTACCTATACTTAAAAAAGATGGGTTTATTCAACTGATCGTATATCCAGGACATGAAGAAGGTAAATCAGAAGATCAAGCCATCCAATCTTGGATTCAAACACTCAATCCTCATCATTACCACATCATTGAAACAAGATTTCTTCACGAAGAAAAACATCCACCCTATATGCTCATGATCTATAAAACAAAAGACGAAAGCTAATCTAACTTTCGTCTTTTTTGATATCCCATAAGGGGGGGATTATGGGCGATTCTTTTGCCAGTTTTCGATACGTTCTTTCATTTGTTCACGCATTGCATCACGTGCTGCAAAGAATTCTTCAACGTTTTGTTGATGAACTGCCTTGCGATATTGGAACATTTCACGAATCTGTGCTCTTAAGGCTTGACTTTCTTCAAGAAATTCTTCTCTTAAAGCATGAAGTTGATCCATAAGTTCTGTATGAAGTGTATCGAAATCAGCTTGAAGTACTGTAATTTCATCTGTTAAAGTTTGAATTTGTGCTTCAATGGTTGCGATTTCTGCTTCAATAGCTGCTTTGTTTTCTTCTAAAGCTTCAGCTAATTCAGTTTGTTTTAAAGTTAATGTTTCATTTAAAGTCACTAATTCAGCTTCTTTAGCTTCTACTTGAGCAGTGATTGCTTCTAATTGTGGTAAATAGACGTTTCTTAATTCTTCTCTTGCTGCTAAAAATTCATCTTTTAACGCTTGAGCAACAGTTCTCATTTCAGATCTTGCATCTTTTAATAGCGCTTGTAATTCTTCAACAGTTAACGTAACTGCGACTTCTAATGTTAATTCATCGTCTACTAATACTGCAGATTTTGCTAAGAATAAGAAACCTGGTGTAACACCATAACTTTCAGCTTCTGCTAAGAATTCAGGTGTATAACCTTTATCTTCTGCACGACCCATCATCACGCGATCTTTAAATGCGTTATTGATGTGTTCTTTCGCACGTTCTCTCATTTTTTCACCCATTTCACTGTTTCTAGAAATAGCTGAAACTGAGACAAATGTTTCTTCTGCATCGACATCAATATAACCGAGTTCGATTGCTGTCTGGATGACTAAATCTAATGCTTCATCCATATGAAGACCGATTAAATCGATTTCTGCTAAAAGAACTTCACCATCTTCATTAAGTGGATTTGCATAAACTACAATTTCCTTTGGGTTGACAATCAATTCCACGCTCGGATTGATATCAACGGTAACATATGTGTCGTCTTGAGCACTAACTTCTTGTGCACATGAGGCAAGTATGAATAAACCTCCAAGAATAAAGATAAAACTAAATATCCATTTCATTGTTTTCATAGGTTTGTTAACCTCCTTTTCACTTTATATACTGTGATGTGTTTGATTTTATTGGTAAATCTTATACTTTATGGTAAATTATGGGTTCATTCCCATACCAGGTGTATATCTACCACGTGTAATCGAAAATGGAATTCTTCCTTCGGGTTGTACAGTGATCGCATACATGGTTGCTTGATTCAATGTTAAGATTCTGATGATGATGATACCTTCTTCAAGATCACCTTCAAAGTCAATTGCATACTCAACACGAATGATTTTAACTAAATCCTCTTGTTCAATGGTAAATGTGTAAGTACCTGTTGATTCGCCTTCAATAAATTCAAGCGTTGCAATCTTAGTACCGTCAACTTCTGTTAATGTGATGCTTACCTTTTGAATAGATAAATCATTTTTAACAAGTTCTACGGTGTAATAATGAATACCATCGATTTCGGTGTAGTCAAGAACTACATAGTTTGAATCATCTTTTTTAGCAGTCATGATGATTCCTTTTTCACCCTTAACACCTTCAGCTGTAATGGGATATGATCTTTCACCAATCTTTACTTCACCTGTGATCGTAAATCGTTTGGTTTCTTTGTTATAAGATTGGTTATAAACCATTTCATAGTTTGCTGTTTGATTGAGTAGATCTTTTGTTCTAAAGCGCATACGTCTTTGGTAGCCATCGACGATGGGTTCATCAA
>MIDA01000018.1:0-3686 GCA_001830045.1 Tenericutes bacterium RIFOXYA12_FULL_35_10
TTAAAACACTTAAAATCATAAACATTGAAAAGGTGAATTCACATTGAGTGAAATCACCTTTTTTTGTAACAAATATGTTGATAAGGGTTATAATAAAGCTAAAAAATAAGCGAAAGAAGGCCTATTATGTTTGGTTTTATGAAATCATTATCGTCTAAGCTATCTTATGAAATTCAAATGGTTATTTTAGCGGTACTCTCGATGATTGCACTTTTTGTATACGTCGATGGTATCACAGGGTTCTTTAATGTGCTGAACGCATTATTGCCGATCACCTTAATTTTGATTGCTGTTTGGTTGTTGTTTATTAAAAAGAATTATATGGTCAGCTATATCATTTTGTTTTTATTTGTTTTTGGACAAGGTTTAAGAACGTTTATTCAATGGATGTTATCCTATCATTTCTTTTTTGAAGATTTTATGATGACGTTTTCTCTAAATATGCTTTTAGTACTTGCAGCATGTTTGTATTTACTGTTAATGATGATTTCTATTTATTTCGTCGAAGGATTCAAAATCCAAATCAAAGCATGGAACCTACCGATGCTTGGTTTACTCTTTGGGCTTTATGTCTATTTTAATCAAGGTTTACTCATGTTACTTTTTACAGTACTCTATGTCATTTTATCTGAAAGTACAGGAATTAGACTTGCTACTTTAGCACTGATGTTATCACAAGTTGTCACAATCCCTTTCATCGTTATTCAACGATTTATTGATGATGCAGCGAAAAATACACGTATTTTTGATTGGGTCATGAATGTATTTGGATTAGTCGTTATTTATTTTATCGTGATTGCTTTAATTAAACTCTTAGAACCACATGAAAAGCAAGTTAAGGTCGTTGAGGAAAAATAAAAGGTGCTGAGCACCTTTTTTAATGTCCTGATGAATTTGGTTCAAGTAAGTCCTCAATTTCGGGTAATGCATTGATTTCACCAGCTTTAGAAATTGAAATCTTCGCGAAAATGGGACCGAATGTTTCATAAACGAGTACTGAAGCCATGATAATCGTTGTAAGTTCAACGGCGTATTGTGGTAACTGTTGCATGACAATGACTGATAAACCGATGGAAATACCACCTTGAGGAAGAAGAGCAATACCTAGCCATTTTTGAACTTGAGGTTCAGCGTTAACCGATTTCGCACCGATAAACGCTCCAAGAATTTTACCACCTGCTCGTGCAACGATGTATCCGAGTCCAGCAAGTCCTACAGATTTTAAAATAGCTATATCGAGTGATGCTCCAGCGAGTGTAAAGAATAATACGTAGAAAATGGGAACAAAATCATTAACTGCTGAGAAACTGCGATTTGCATATTTTCTTAAGTTTGCTAGGGTTGCACCCATCATGATATTTGTAAGTAGTGGTGATAAGCCTAACCACATGGAGATACCTGCAGCTAAACCAACGAAGAACACGGTTTTAATTTGAAGTTCATCTTTAGGATCAATTTTTTTCGTAAGAAATGAAAGAACAACACCAAGTGCTAAACCTAAGAGAAGTGAACCAAAGATTTCAAGAAGAGGTAAACCAACAATGGTTAAAACTGAAACATCTTGACCACTCACTAAAATCTTTGCAATCGATATTGCTATACCAAATGCCATAATACCAAACACATCATCCAATGCAACAACAGGTAGAATCGTTTTTGTGACCGGACCATAAGCTTTATATTGTCTGATGACCATGATGGTTGCTGCAGGCGCAGTCGCTGCTGACATGGATGCAATCACAAGGGAGAATGCGAGCGGGAAGTCAAAAACAAAGAACATCATTGAGAATACAACAACAATCGCACCTACAACTTCGGCAAGCGTAATAATCGCTATTTTTTTTCCCATAGCAATGATATCCTTTAACATAAATTCACTACCAATACCGAAAGCAATGAAAGATAAGGTGAGTTCACTGATAATTTCAAATGATTCAGCTTCCTCTTTTGTCACAAAATCAAATAAAGATGGACCAAGGAACAATCCAGCGATCAGATATCCTGAGACAGAAGGAAGTTTTAGTGCTTTGGCAACTTTACCAAAAATAAATCCAACAACCAAAATAAGACTCAATTTTAAAATAACATTCATTTCAATACCCCTTTAATCATTTTAATAAATAAAAGCGCACAACCAAAAAAGGTTATACGCTTGGTAACTCCTATGAGGTTAGCTGACGGGTTAGGACATCCAAGTTGCCCCTTCTTTAAATAAAGAATTCACCCCAGAAAACTGGTTCCCCCACTCGATTTTATAAGATTCGGAGATTGCGACGTGAGCATTATAGCATGGAAAAAAAAGATAAGCAAGATGAAAACCTACGATTGCAGGTAAACCGGGAAAAAGCATCTCAAAAATAACAAAAAAGCACAGTTTACTGTGCTTAATTTTATCATGGAGCGGGCGAGGGGAATCGGACCCCCATTTCATGCTTGGCAAGCACGTGTAATAACCATTATACGACGCCCACAACCTCATGCTTTTTCATGATAACAAATATTTAACTTGATGTCAAGCACACCCATGCACTTTTTCGTCACTTTTTCACATAATAAAAGCAGTGATGATGCAATACCGGTTAAAACGCTGAAATAGATGCTTTTATTGTATAATAAATATAAGGGTATTAAAGAAAGGATAGCGTGTTCATGTCACTTTTATTTTCTAAGCTAAAAGAAAATATTTTTGCAATGATTCCGATTATCGTTATTGTATTTTTACTACATTTAACGGTTGTTCCTTTACCCATGGAAGTTTTGATACGTTTTGTTATCGGTGCTCTTTTCATCATCATAGGATTATCTTTATTTTTAATTGGTGTTGATCTTGCAATCACACCTTTAGGTAGTCTCACGGGTGAACAGATTACAAAAACACATAAATTATGGTTTGTACTTTTAGCGGGTCTCGTTTTAGGTTTTTTCATCTCTGTTGCTGAACCAGGATTGTTGGTCTTTGCTAATCAAGTAGAATTTGTCACTGAAGGTGCATTGCAATCACATGTGATTTTAATCATGGTATCTATTGGTTTAGCCATACTCGTTGCACTTGGGTTTCTACGCATTATTTTCAATATACCACTCTTTAAAATACTCCTTGTTTTATATATCATCATCGGCATCATGGCGATGTTTTCATCACCGACCTTTTTAGCAATTGCTTTTGATGCATCAGGAGCAACCACAGGCGTTCTTGCTGTTCCATTTTTACTCGCATTATCCGTCGGTATTTCTAGACTTAAGCGTAATTCTAAAGCATCTGAAAAAGATTCATTTGGATTGGTTGCCATAGCATCTGCGGGTGCGATTATGAGTTTACTTGCTTTAGGTTTTTTCACACGAAATTTAACGTTATCAGATACCTTAGGTCTCGATGAACCTATCACGGATTTATGGTTACCGTTTGTTCTAGAACTACCTGTGTCAATCAGTGATACTTTAGTTGCATTATCGCCTATATTAGGTATCTTTTTGTTGATGCAGCTTATGGGATTCAAGTTAAAAAGAAGACCCTTATTTCGTATGATCAAAGGTTTTATTTATGCTATGTTGGGTCTCTTTATTTTTCTTTTAGGTGTTAATGCTGGTTTTATGGAAGTGGGTCAACTCCTTGGTGAAACCTTAGCATCTAAAAATCTAAAGTGGCTTATGGTTATTGCAGGATTTTTTATCGGCTTATTTACGAT
>MIDA01000018.1:3746-51697 GCA_001830045.1 Tenericutes bacterium RIFOXYA12_FULL_35_10
TGTCAAACGAAGATTGGTGTTAATTCCATTATCAATTGGTGTAGGATTTGCGATATCCATTTCAATGCTTAGGATCATTATCCCAGGATTAGAACTATGGCACATCTTATTACCTGGATATCTTTTATCACTTGCTATGATGTTTATCGTTCCTAAATTATTTGTGGGTATTGCCTTTGATGCGGGAGGCGTAGCGACCGGACCGCTCACTGCAACCTTCACGTTAGCATTTGTTCAAGGAGCAGCGAATGCATATGATAGTGCAAGTGTTGTTATTGATGGTTTTGGTATGATTGCACTCGTTGCTCTAGCCCCCATCATTACCTTACAAATTTTAGGTTTAGTTTATAAAATAAGAACAAGAAAGGCGGGTATCTAACATGGAAGATGTTGCAATGCTTACAGATTATCAACTACTCGTTGTTATTGTAAATTTTGGATTAGGAAGTAAAGTGTTAAAAATATGCAAACAAGAAGGTATCCAAGGTGGCACTATCGTGCTTGGAAAAGGAACACACCATCAACCTCTTCTTGAGTTTTTAGAACTTGCAGATACACGAAAAGAAGTTGTTTTGATGATTACTCCACTACGATATGTCAATAAAGCATTAGAAAGTTTAGATGAAAAACTTAAACTACATAAACCTAATCATGGTATCGCATTTGTGATTCCGGTGATGAAGTTTATGGGCATGGGAAAATATGATCGTGATTTCAAATCACATGAAGGAGGACACATTATGACTGAATATCAAGCAATCTTTACTGTTGTTGATAAAGGAAGAGGACAAGATGTTGTTGATGCTGCAACGAAAGCAGGAGCTAAAGGAGCAACGATTATCGGTGCGAGAGGATCAGGCATTCATGAAACGAGCAAACTCTTTAATATGGAAGTAGAACCAGAAAAAGAAATGGTTTTAATTTTAGTGAAACATGACATTATTAAAGAAGTGATCGATCAAATATCAACAGATTTAGAACTTGAAAAGCCGGGTAATGGTATTCTATTTGTCCAAGAAGTCCATCAAACCTATGGCATTCGCTAATGACTAAAAAATATCGTTTTCTATACATTTTAATCTTACCTTTTCTGATTGGTTTCCTATATAGTTTTTTAGTGACATGGGGTTACTGGAAAACGTTTCGTGATGGTTTAAGTGAGGTTTCGTTGTTTTTCTATCCTTTAAGTTTTTTTATCACATTTTTTATTACACTTACGATTCATGAACTTGGTCATCTCATCACTTTTGTTATTCAAGGTGTAAAGATTAGAGCACTCTATCTCCATATGCTCATTTTCATCAAAACGGACAAAGGATGGACAATCAAGTTTAAACCCAAATTATGGGCACTCATGGGAGGTTTTGTTATCCCTGATTTAGGTGAGATGAAAGATGATGAATCGTATCAAAAGAACTTAGTTGCATTTCGTAAATCATTAATTGTTGCGCCTTACGTGACCATTGCTTTTCTTATCCTTACTGTTCTTATCTTTTTACTATCCATTATTTTAGGCTGGCCTTCGCTCATTATTGGACTTTACAGCCCCTTTACGCTTTTTACAATCATTCTGTCATTCTTTTATATCAAAAGCTTTAAACTGTCAAATTCATGGTTTTATGGCGACTTTGTGGCTTATAAGAAGATGCAAGAAGATGAAATCTTTCAACTTGTTCAATTATCTCAATACCGTATGTTTTCATTAACGGAATCTAAACAGACAGATGACTACCTTTTTCAGCTTGTTGTTAAAGTGATTTTAGAGAAAGAACTTAAGTCAACAATGTTTCATCAACTTTTAATCTTAAATTATATTGAAGCTGTTTGCTATAACGCACATGAAGATCATCTTGGTGTCAGAGAAAAACTACTTCATTACCCCTTTAGTCCCCACTACCACAGTGAGCAAGGTGTGATGCTACTTTATGATCTAGCTGTTTATTATTACCATTTAGGATTTGTCGAAAAGAGTTATCATTTATTAGAACAAATCAAGAAAAGAGCAAGCTCTAAAATCGATGAAAAATCGCTTTTATATTTGAGAAAAAAACATGAACATATTTTGCATATCAGCTATGATGAACCGTTCTTAAATCAAAAAGAACATATCAGAGTTCGCAACTCAAGTTTATATGAAGATCTAGTTGATTTTGAAAAGATGATGAAAGAAATGCATGATCCACTACCTTTTCAAATATGGGAAACTAAAGTTGATCTAATCAAAGAAGAAGATAACAAACAAAAAAGCGACTAAATAAGTCGCTTGTTTTTATCATGGTGCCCCCAGCGAGAATCGAACTTGCAATTCAGCCTTACCATGGCTGCGTTATACCATTTAACTATAGGGGCGAATGTTTCATGCAATATCGATTTTAACTGAAAGAAAGATATAAGTCAATCAAAAATCTCAAAAAAAGATGAAAGCATGAAAAAAAGTCCAACTATCTTTTATTACATAAAAAAGAATTTCAGATGATATAATAAACTTAATTCATCGAAGGGAGAATCATATGGCTAAAAGAACGTATCGAAAAAGATCAACGAGGGGTAGAAGATCAGTAAAGCAGCAGATCATTTCAATTTTAGTCTTAGCTGTTTTAGCATTTCTTGTCTACTACTTTTTACCTGAAGAAAACGAGGTACCAACACCCTCATATTCCACCTACCAAAATGAAGAAGGTTTTTATTATTATCAGTCTGTAGGTAGCGAAGATTATACCTATGATGCCAGAAATTTAATTGGTGAAGCACTGATGAGTGAACTGAATACGATAACGAATGCAACAAAAACATTGATTACCTATGGTGATGCCAGATATGCACTTGAAACCGTGGATCGAGATTTAACTGAAGCAGAAAAGTTATGGGGTGCCTATACATCAACGATGATTAATGCTGTTTGGGATGCGGGTGATACCTGGGATAGAGAACACGTATGGCCAAATTCAAGACTCGGTTTAGATAGAATATCTAACACACAAAGAAGTATCGCAAGTGACTTGCATAATTTAAGAGCAGCAACAGGTTCGATTAATTCTTCAAAAAGTGACCGTTTCTTTTCAAGTGGTTCTGGTGAAGCAACCATCACTGATGACGGAGGTTTTTATCCAGGAGATGATCACAGAGGTGATGTTGCACGCATTTTATTTTACATGGCAACAACCTATGAAGAACTCGTATTAACCGATGATCTTGAATTACTCTTGGATGAAACAGATCATTACACAGTTGAAGGTGCCCGGATGGGTCAACTCAGTTTACTCATTGAATGGCATAAACTAGATCCTGTTTCTGATTTTGAAAAAGCAAGAAATGAACGTATTTCTGAAATACAAGGAAATCGTAACCCGTTTATTGATAGACCTGAGTTTGTGCATCTGATTTGGGAAGGAAAAACGATTGGTGATCTCGAAAAACCAGTTGCAGAAACAAGTATTCAAACACATATGTTCTATGTACTTATGGAAAGAAGATGGATGTTATGAGTTCATACACATTAAAAAAAGGCACATACCTCGTTTCAGATCCAGCCATGATTATCAAAAAAACGATGGATGCACGATCTCTTTATGAAACACTTTGGGAAGTTTTCTATCAAAATCCCAAAGAATTTCAACAACTCATTATTGAGAACGTTCAATTTTTAATTACGAGAACGGCTGAAGGTGATGGGATATATAACGGTGTTGGTACAGATTCAGGCACTATCATGATTATCTCAGTTGATGATCACATTCATGACGAAAGATTAAATCTTGATCTTGACAGAAGAGGTATGTTAACCCTAAGATTAGATGAAGAAATGACGGTTGAAATGAAAAGATATAATCTTTATTTTTCAAATAGTATTCAAATCATAACGAATAGTGTCGATCTCTAAATAGCCCAAAAAGGCTATTTTTTTTAAGATTTGACTTACGATTGAACATCAACATATGTTATATTACTTGTGTGAGGATGTGAAGCATCATGAAAATGATTTTAAGACTTGTAAAACCTTACTGGCAGATGCTGGTCATTTCTTTATCGTTCAAATCAGTTGGGGCACTTGCTGATTTGTTTTTACCTTGGCTTATTGCCTATATGATTGATAAAGAAATTCCAAGACTCAGAGCACTCGAAAATCAGAGTTTAACATCACTTTACCTTTTAGGTGGATTGATGGTTTTAATCGCTTTTTTAGGTTTATATTTAAATGTTGCAGCCAACAGAAAAGCTGAAATGATTGCAGCACTATCTGTCAAAGGTTTAAGACATGATTTGTTTTCTAAAATTGAAAGGTTATCAGCTAATCAAGTAGATCATTTAACGAGACCATCATTAATCTCAAGAATGACTACAGATACCTATAATATGTATAATGCTACAGCAAGTATGCAACGACTCGGTGTTAGAGCTCCTGTTTTACTGATTGGGGGCATTTTAATGTCGCTCCTTTTAGACCCTGTACTGACGTTAATTATGGTTGGCATGTTACCTCTTATTATCATTATTGTGTATTATTCATCAAAAAAAGGGATTCCACTTTATAAATCAAGTCAGGGTTTTGTTGATCAACTCGTTCGAAAATTAAGAGAATATGTGGCTGGTGCAAGAGTTGTTCGCGCATTATCGATGAGTGATCATGAAAATGAAATGTTTGATCAAGCTAATCAAAAAACAGTTCAAGCAGAATTAAAAGCAAACATCTCGATGGCTAAAATTAATCCAATGATGCATGCCGTCATGAACGTGGGACTTGTCTTTGTCTTAATCGCAGGTGCTTATCGTTTAAACGAAGGTCAAACTGAAATCGGACAAATCATGGCGTTTGTTACCTATTTTACGATTATTTTGAATGCGATGATGTCGATTACACGCGTCTTTGTTTTATCATCAAGAGCTACAGCATCAGCTGAGCGTATTGATGAGGTTTTAAATATGCCTGAAGATTTAATCGATGGTGTTGAAGAAATTGAAAAGAAAAGGGATATCCCTCATATCGAGTTTAGAAATGTATCATTTTCTTATAATCAAAAAGAAAGCAACCTAAAAAATATCAGTTTCAAACTTTATCAAGGTCAAACCCTAGGTATTATTGGTGCGACTGGTTCAGGTAAAACGACATTGATTCATTTACTCATGCGTTTTTATGATGTCGATGAGGGTGAAATCTTAGTTTATGGAAAAAACATTAAAACATTAAAACAACATGATTTACGAAAATCGATTGGTGTCGTTTTTCAAAATGACTTAATCTTTGCCGATAGTATTTATGGCAATATTCAGTTTAACCGAAGTGGTATCGAAGATCATGATATTGAAGTTGCAACCAAAGTCGCACAAGCTGAGTTCATCTACGAAAAAGAAAATGAGATGTCACATCAAATGGCGCAGCGTGGGATGAATTTATCGGGTGGACAAAAACAAAGAGTTTTAATTGCAAGAGCTATTGCAGGTAAACCTGATATTATCATCTTAGATGATGCATCTTCAGCATTAGACTACAAGACAGATATGAATATGCGTAAAGCTTTAAAAAAGGAATTAAAACAAACAACTATGATTATTATTGCACAACGTATCGCATCTTTAAGAGATTCTGATTTGATCTTACTCGTTGATGATGGCAAGATTATCGGTGCAGGAACTCATCAAGAACTTATGACAACTTCGAGCATTTATCAAGAGATTGCTTATTACCAGTTAGGAGGTGAGCGCTCATGATGTATGCAGGAAAACAAGGTAGAGGAAGAAATGATGGTTCAGATAAAGTAAAAAATAGAGGGTATGTTTTAAAACGTTTATGGCAATATCTTTATTTTTATCGTAAAAAATTATTTATCGCTATCTTTTTCACGATTTTCTCCAACGTTTTATCACTCGTAGGACCCTATTTATCAGGTCAAACCATTTCCGCGATGGAAGATGGTGTTGATTTCAACAAAGTTTTCTTATTTGCTGGATTGATGATCTTATTTTATCTACTCAGTGCACTCATCAGTTACATCTTATCCATTCAAATGACAAAGATTTCTCAAAGTGTAACGTATAAGATGCGAAAAGATTTGTTCGATAAATTAAACCGTGTGTCGATTTCTTATTTTGATCAAAATCAAACGGGTGATATCATATCAAGAATGAGTTATGACATCGATACGATTAATACATCGTTAGCAAATGATGTGGTCAGCACATTCACATCTGTGATCACCGTTGTCATATCTTTAGTGATGATGATCTTAATGTCACGCGTCTTAGTTTTAGTCTTTGTGATCACCGTTCCGATTTCGATTATTATCACGCGCGTACTTTCTAAAATTGTAAAAAAGAAATATCGTGTTCGTAATCAAAAGTTAGGTGAACTGAACGGATTTGCTGAAGAAATGATTACAGGACAACGCACCATTCAATCTTATGTTCAAGAAGATGCAGTTTTAAAGAAGTTTGATGAGATTAACGAAGCTGCTTCAAAAGCATCTTATGAATCAGGATACTATTCAACATCAGTAGGTCCATCTGTTAACTTTATTTCAAACTTATCTGTAGCTCTAGTTGGTGTCTTTGGGGGTATACTCTATTTCTTTACACGTATCTCGATTGGTAACCTAACATCATTTACTTTATATTCAAGACGTTTCTCGGGTCCGATTAATCAGTTTTCAAATATAATGGCAGATATTCAAAGCGCACTTGCTGCAGCTGAAAGAGTTTTTAATGTCATTGACCATGAGGATGAGCCTAAAGATGTTGTAGACGCACTTGATTATCAAGAAGTCCATGGTGATATTTCGTTTAAACATGTTACCTTTGGGTATTTACCCGAACAAAAAGTATTAAAAGATGTGAGTTTTCATGCAAAACAAGGACAAGTCATCGCCATTGTCGGACCTACAGGTGCAGGGAAAACGACTTTAGTGAATTTGTTGATGCGGTTTTATGATGTTGATCAAGGAAAGATTATGCTTGATCATCATGAAACGAGAACTTTAACACGAAAAAGTCTAAGACGTGCATTCTCTATGGTCTTACAAGATACATGGATCTTCCATGGAAGCGTTTATGACAATATCGCTTACGGTAATGGTGAAGTCTCTAGATTAGAAGTCGAAGAAGCAGCGAAGAAAGCAAGAATTCATTCTTTCATCAGTCATTTACCCGAAGGTTATGATACGATTTTAACGGACGAAGGAATGAATATTTCAAAAGGACAAAAACAATTATTAGTCATTGCACGTGCGATGTTATCTAAAACTAAGATGTTAATCTTAGATGAGGCGACATCCAATGTCGATACACATACTGAAGTTCAAATCCAAAAAGCGATGTTAGCACTCATGGAAAATAAAACGACCTTTGTCATTGCACATCGTTTATCAACTATCCAAAATGCAGACATGATTCTCGTCGTTAAAGATGGCGATATCATAGAACAGGGTAATCATCAACAGCTGATTGATAAACAAGGCTTTTACAACGAACTCTACCAAAGTCAATTTACATAATATGTTTTCTTTGATTATTTCCTTGTGTTTTATGTATTGAGTGTGTATAATAGAAATAGGCATTCAGTTGCTAAGTATAAGTTTAAGGAGTATCGTAAATGAAAGGCGTAGTAAAATGGTTTGACGCTGATAAGGGATATGGATTTATCTCTTCAGCTGAAGGTAAGGACATTTTTGTACACTTCAGTGCAATTCAAATTGAAGGTTACAAAACATTAGCAGAAGGCGACCAAGTAGAATTCGAAGTCAAGAACGGCGATCGCGGCCCACAAGCAGCAAACGTTCGTAAGGCGTAAATTTTAAAAGGTAGTAATGGGGATCCACTTTAGGGTCCCCCTTCTATTTCTTATGGGGTAAAACGTTTTCATTAAAACGAATCCATTTTTTGTTTGACATGAGGTGCAATCTATCATACAATAGACCCATACAATTTAAAAGCATAGAGGTAGCGATGTAAAAGAGTATGATTTGGAGCCGGCAGGCAATGAAAAATCAGAAAGGTAGCCATCGCCGAATGAACGTCTGGGCACAGATGAACTCATGGGGTTATAGGGAACACTTATAACACTCCTACGAAAGTAGAGGCGCTAGCAAAAAATGAAATTTTTCAATTTTTGAAGTGTCCTCTCGGATGCTTTTTTTGTTCAAAAAACAAAGAAAAGAGGAAGAGAGTATGAAAAGAGTATTTGTTGTTTTAATGTTAGCTGTTAGCCTAGTGGTTCTTGCAGCGTGTGGCTCAGATGAGCAGTTTGATTTAGAGAATGAAACAGAGTTTGTGGTTGGGTTAGAAGCTGCGTATGCGCCATTTAATTGGTCGACACCAACTGAAAATGATTTTACCTATCCACTTCATGCACAAAATGGTGTTTATGTTGATGGTTATGATGTTGTGATTGCACAACAAATTGCGGATGAACTCGGTTTAACATTAGTTGTTAAAGCGATTGAGTGGGATGGATTAATCCTTGCTTTATTAGCAGGTGAAATCGATATGATTATTGCAGGTATGAGTCCAACTGCTGAAAGAGCAGAAACAGTCGCATTTTCTGATGAATATTTTAGATCAGAACAAGTGATGGTTGTTGCAACTGATGGTGATTATGCTGATGCAACTTCATTAGCTGATTTTAACGGTGCCAGAGTTGTTGCACAACTTGGAACGTTACAAGATGCACTTATTGCTCAACTTACTGGTGCGACACGTTTAGAACCACTTGATACCTATGGTATGTTAGCAACAGCTGTTAGTACAAATGCTGCAGATGCATTTATTGCAGAACTTCCAGTTGCTCAAGGTATGGTTGCATCTAATTCTAATTTAACCATTATTCAATTTACAGAAGGGAATGGCTTTGTTGTCTCTGATGAAGATGTTGCAGTAGCTGTTGCACTTCGTCAAGAAGATATCAATCTGCTTGAAGCAGTTAACGGTGTATTAGCATCCATTTCAATTGAACAAAGAAATGCGATTATGCAAGCCGCGCTCAATAGACAGCCAAACGCATAATGATGATTTTAGCTTCACTACCACCAAAAGATGAATTCTTAAGTACCATGTGGTACTTGGTTGAAACGTATTCAAGTTTCTTTATCCGTGGTGTCGTTATAACTTTATTACTTTCAGTTGTAGGAACAGCGGGAGGATTTATCCTCTCTCTGTTTTTAACTGTTCTTAGAACTCAAGAAATTGATCAAAGAAGAGATCGTTTAGGTTCAAGGATCATAAAACGTATTGGCAGAGGATTTGCCAAGACATATATTACGGTCTTCCGTGGGACACCGATGATTGTTCAAGCCATGATTTTCTATTACGGGATTTCTCCCCTTAGACTTTCCTGGTGGACACCACTTGTAGCTGGTCTAACGGTTGTAACCTTAAATACGACAGCGTATATTGCTGAAGTGATACGAAGTGGGATCAATGGTATTGATAAAGGACAGATGGAAGCTGCACGTTCACTCGGTTTTTCAAGAAGAGATGCGATGTTTTTAATCGTCTTTCCACAAGCTATTAAACATTCACTACCAAGTATAGCGAATGAGTTTATCGTTAATTTAAAAGATACAGCGGTCTTATCTGTTATCGGCGTCTTTGATTTATTTAGAGCAACGTCATCTGCAACCTCATCTAATTTCAGAATTGTTGAAGGGTTCTTTATTGCAGCGATTATCTATTTAATCTTGACGTATATTACGGGTAAAGTCGTTCAAAAACTGGATGTACTCTTAGAAAAGAAAGAGGTGAAAGCAAATGCCTAATCACATTCTTGAAATTAGAAACATTCACAAACGTTTTGGTGATCAAATCGTTTTAAGTGGTGTCAATTTAGATATTTCTGAAAAAGAAGTTGTTACAATCATTGGATCTTCGGGATCTGGAAAAACAACGCTTCTTCGGTGTTTAAATTTGCTTAGTGAACCCGATGATGGTCACATCTATTTTATGGGTGCAGACTTAATGGATACCAAAACCAATTTAGAAGAACTTCGGATGCATATCGGTATGGTTTTCCAATCGTTTAACTTGTTTAACAATAAAACGGTGTTACAAAACTGTACACTTGCACCAATGAAATTACTTAAAAAAACAAAAGAAGAAGCGACTGAAACGGCGCTTAATTATTTGACCAAAGTTGGTATGCAAGATTTTATTCATCAAAACGTGAATAAATTATCAGGGGGTCAAAAACAAAGAGTTGCCATTGCAAGAGCACTTTGTATGAATCCAACGATTATGCTTTTTGATGAACCTACATCTGCACTCGACCCTGAAATGGTTGGGGAAGTCTTAACCGTTATCAAAAATCTAGCAAATGAAGGCATGACGATGGTTATTGTCACGCATGAAATGGCATTTGCTGAAGAAGTATCTGATCGTATTGTCTTTATGGATCAAGGGGTTATTGCAGAAATGGGAACACCTAAAACAATCTTACATCAACCTAAGGAAGAGCGAACAAAAGCCTTCTTAAGAAGATATCGTCAAAGCTAACACTTCAACCGAGGTGTTTTTCTTTTGAAGTCTTGTTACTGGTAGCGCTTTTATGATATACTATCACTAAAGATGGGAGCGTAGATAATTATGGAGAAAGATCTGTTAGAGGTAGGGCGTCAGCATCTAGAAAACGTTGTAAAGGAATGTGATCAAGCACAACTTGATGACATGGAAAAGAGATTTGCATTGCTTTATACCTATGATGCTGTCGGTATGGTTGGTAAAAATCGTATTCCTTATGAGGATGTAAAACGTTGTAGCCAAGCCAAAGCTCTACTCGAGTATAGTGAAAGAGAACAAAAGGAAATTCTCAACCATTTAAAAGCTTTTGAGTATGTAATCAAAGAAGCGAAAACACAAAAACCATTTAACGAAGAAAAATTGAAAGACATTCACGAAATACTTGTTGAAGGTATTTTCCAAGGTGGAGTTTACCGAAATGTTAATATTAATATTTTCGGCGCAACACATCAACCACCAGATTATGTGAAAGTGTATGATCGTATGGCAAAATTCTTTGTCAATTTAGAACAATTTGATGGCACACCTTTAGAACTTGCAACATACGCACATGCAAGTATTGCAAAAATCCATCCCTTTGTTGATGCGAATGGACGATTAGCAAAACTCGTGCTCAATTATTTTTTGATTAAACATAATTACTTACCCATTTCAATTCCGTTAGAAGAACGTGAAAACTATATCGCTTATCTAGAATCATTTAAAATTGAAAAAGATTTGAATCCATTAACGCTGTTTTTCAAAGAATTACTCATTAAACGCTATGAAAATGTTTTAAAAGAGTTAGACATTTAGAGTGCTTTTGCACTCTTTTCTTTTTTCATGCTATTTGCATTCTTTTTATGATAAAATAAGAAAGGTGATAAATAATGGCACTTTACATTGGTGATATCAACCACATGGTTGTAAACCGCAAGACAGATATCGGCTATATGCTCGATAGTGGATTAGATCAAGTCTTTTTACACAATAATGAATCGCTACATCAGGAACTCAAAGCAGGCGATGCTGTTGATGCTTTTTTATATTTTGATAACAAAGGTCGCTTAGCAGCAACCCTCAAAACGCCTATCATTACTGTCACTCAACCGGGCTTTTTAACCGTCAGTGATATTAAAGAAGATTTAGGTGTATTCTTTGATATGGGCATTGCCAAAGAACTTCTTTTATCCTATGAAGATTTACCTAGAAATCATGAACAATGGCCAAAAATCGGTGATAAACTCTATGTTTATTTAAAGGTTAAAGGTAAATTGGTTGCTAAAATTGCAGCCAAACAAGATGTTGTTCTTAAACCTGAAAAAGAATTGACTTTAAAAACATCTGTCAAGGGTTATGTTCAACGTATTGGTCAAGAAGGTGTGAATGTTTTAACAGAAGATGGACATTTTATCTTTGTACATAAAACGATGATTAAACAACCTGTTCGCTATGGTGAAGAGGTTGAAGTTAAAGTAACCTTCTTATCAGAAAAAGGATACACAGGTTCACTTGCTGAACAAAAGGAAGTTCAACTCTTTGATGATGCGAACATGATCTTATCTTATTTGATTCGTGAGGGTGAAATGCCATTAACAGCAGATTCATCTCCAGAAGAAATTGATAACATGTTCAACTTAAGCAAAAAAGCATTTAAAAGAGCGATTGGACATCTCTATAAAGAAAGAAAAATTATCTTTGAAGATGGAAAGACAAGGTTGGTAAAATAATGAGTCAATACGATCAAGATCCCTTTGCAAAATATGACAAACTTTTTGAAGAGCAAGATAAGAAAAACATTGTCAAACCCGCGACTCAAACGAAAAAAGAACATCAAACAGAAAAGCCTACTTCTGGCTTAAATGATGCACAAAAACAAAAAGCAATTCGTATTATCATCACGGTATTCTTCGTGATTTTAATTCTTCAGTTTCTACCCGTCATCATGATGCGTGGTGGATTAAATGTAACCCCCGTATTTTCAATTATTTTTACAATTGTTATTATCAATATCATAATTAAGGCTTTCAAAAGGTGAGTTCAATGAGTCAAAACAATAAAAAATTAGTTGCATCGGTCACATCAAGAGATGCTGACTTTGCACAATGGTATACCGATTTATGTTTAAAAGCAGAATTAATGGACTATAGTGACGTTAAGGGTTTTATTATTTACCGTCCTTATGGTTATGCCATCTGGGAAGGTATTCAAAGCTATCTTGATCGTCGGTTTAAGGAAACCGATCATCAAAATGTTTACATGCCATTAGTCATCCCTGAATCTTTATTCCAAAAAGAAAAAGAACACGTTGAAGGATTCGCACCAGAAACTGCGATGATCACAACAACAGGTGTTGAAGATTTACCAGAACGTTTAATTGTTCGTCCCACTTCTGAGACGCTTTTTTGTACGCATTATCAAAAAATCGTTAATTCATACCGTGACCTACCTAAACTCTATAACCAATGGTGCAGTGTTGTCCGCTGGGAAAAAACAACACGCCCCTTTTTAAGAGGTAAAGAATTCTTATGGCAAGAAGGACATACAGTCCATGCGTCTGAGGAAGAAGCAAGAAAAGAAACTTTAGGTATTTTAGATATCTATAAAGAACTTGGGGAAAAGCTTTTAGCCATTCCTTTTGTTACAGGAAGAAAGACAGAAAAAGAAAAATTTGCAGGTGCCGTAGAAACATATAGTATTGAAGCACTCATGCATGATGGTCAAGCTTTACAATCAGGAACAACCCATTATTTCGGTCAAAATTTCTCGAAAGCATTTGATATTAAATTTACCGATGAAAAAAATACGCTACAATACGCATATCAAACATCATGGGGTGTATCAACTCGCTTAATCGGTGCAGTCATCATGGTTCATGGTGATGATGAAGGTTTAATTTTACCACCCTATTTAGCTCCAACACAAATCGTTATTATACCCATTCAAGGACAAAAACCTGAAGTTAAAGAAGCATCTGAAAACTTATATAAGTCATTAAAACAAGCTGGATATCGGGTAAGTTTAGATGACTCTAGTAAAACAGCTGGTTGGAAGTTTGCAGAGTATGAAATGAAAGGTTATCCTATACGTTTAGAAGTGGGTCCTAGAGATTTAGAACAAGGACTTGTGACACTGGTGACCCGTCATGACCGTATCAAACACCAGGTTTTAGTAAATGATGTATTAAATCAAATGCCTTCACTTCTAAAAGAGATGCATGATACCATGTATCAAAGAGCACTTGATCATGTCAATAAAAACACATATGAAGCAAAAACCTACGATGAATTTAAAGAATATATTAAACGTGGTGGTTATGTTGCCATGAGTATCAGTGATGAAGAAGCTGAAATTCAAATTAAAAAGGATACAACAGCTACAGCTCGTGTGATTCCATTTGAACAACATTTGATCACTGAAATATGTCCTGTCTCAGGACGTAAAGCAACCAAAACAGTTTGGTTTGCACGCGCATATTAATAAAATAAGGCTATTCAGTTTAAACTGAATCAGCCTTTTTCTTTTTCTCTTTTTTTTCAGGAACTGGATCATATTTGGGTTTAAATAAGGGATTACATGTCAAAATACGTTTTGTAGTCAACAAGGAAGCTTTAAAAAAATTGAAGCGTACATAACACTCTTTTGCGTATGCAGAACACGTTGGAGTATGTCTACATTTATGATTGCTATGTGGAGATATCTCCTTTTGATACCATTCAATTAAAGAAATTGCTATCTTTTTCATCATTTCACCATAACTATTATAGCATGAATTAAGACTTGTGTTAAATTTACGAATTTGGCTTAATTCACTATGAACCCATTAAAAATATGTTATAATGAGGCTACAAAACAAGAAAACGTTTACAGGAGGTTAGGGATGAAAGAGTACACCACCAAAGAGATTCGCAACATTGCCATTTTGGGACACCAGGGATCAGGCAAAACGAGTATGTCAGAGGCTTTATTATTCGCTGGCAAAGCCATCGACAAAAAGGGAGAAGTCGAAAGAAAAAATACAGTATCTGACTATTTAGTGGAAGAACAATTAAAACTATCAAGCCTTTCACTGAGTGTTCTACCCGTTGAATGGAAGGACTATAAGTTAAATTTTATAGATGTTCCAGGTAGTGATGAATTCGTTGGCGATTTAAGCCAAGCATTAGAAGTAGTTAAGGGTGCCATCATTATGGTTGACTCTTTAAAAGGCGTTGAAGTCGGTACTGAACGCGTTTGGTTAGAAATTAGAAAACGTCATATTCCAGCAATTATCTATGTGAATAAGATGGATAAAGAGAATGTGAAATTTGAAAAAGTATTAGAAGATATTCGTGAAAAACTAGGTAAAAAGGCTGTTCCTTTCTGTTGGCCAATCGGTAAGAGCGAAAATTTTGAAGGTTTCGTCAATGTGATCGAAATGAAAGCGCGTATTTTTGATGGCGTAGATTCACATGATGCACCGATTTGGGATGAAAAGAAACCCAAAGTTGATGAACTTCACAACATGATTTTAGAAAGTGTTGCTGAAACTTCTGAAGAACTTTTAGATATGTTTTTATCAGGTGAAGAAATTCCTGAAGCAAAAGTTAAAGAAGCTCTTCGTCAAGGTATTATGGAAGGTGAATTAACACCTGTTATCGTTGGTAGTGCAACGAAGACGATTGGTGTTCGCACACTCCTTAACATGTTGATCGATTATTTACCAGCACCCGATGAGTTACGTCCTTTAATCGTTAAAGATGCGAAAACTGGTGCAGAAGTCGAACGACACACTCATGATGATGAACCATTCTCAGCCTATGTCTTTAAGACAACGGTTGACCCATTCTTAGGCCAAATCAATATGCTTAAGATTAATAGTGGTACATTAAAACTTGGACAAGAAGTCGTTATATCAAATAAAGGCGAAACGAAAAAGATTGCAAACCTCTTTATGCCAAGAGGTAAAATGCAAATTGAATGTCAATCTTTCCATGCCGGTGATATTTGTGCAATTGCAAAACTAGAAGGCGTTGAAACAGGTGATACATTATCCGATCCAAAAAACTTAGTCATTTATGACTCAGTTACATTACCAACACCTGTTATCTATATTGCTGTTCATCCAAAGAATAAGAACGATGAAGATAAAATTTCAATGGCACTGAACCGTATTAATTTAGAAGATCCAACGTTCGAAATTAGACGTAATAAAGAAACATCCCAACTCCTTTTAGGTGGCATGGGTATGACGCATCTTAACTATGTCTTAGAACGTATTAAAAATATGTTTAAAGTTGATATTGATATTGATGAGCAAAAGATTGTTTATCGCGAAACCATTAAGAAGATGGTTCAAGCAGAAGGTAAACATAAGAAACAATCGGGTGGTGCTGGCCAATTTGGTCACGTTTGGATCAAGTTTGAACCATCTCACACTGATTTTGAATTTGCTGAAGATGTCTTTGGTGGAGCAGTTCCTAGAAACTATTTCCCAGCCGTTGAAAAAGGTCTTCTTGAAGCCATTGAAAATGGACCTTTAGCAGGATTCCCAGTCATCAATCTTAAAGCAACCCTCTATGATGGTTCTTACCATCCTGTAGATTCCAATGAAATCTCATTTAAACTTGCTGCAGCGTTAGCATTCAAAGAAGCATGTAAAACTGCACAACCCACCATTTTAGAGCCAATCGTTAAAGTTCAAGTCACCATTAAAGACCAATTTGTTGGCGATATTATGGGTGATATGAACAAACGAAGAGGTAGAGTTTTAGGTATGGAACAAACAGAAGGCTTCCAAGTCGTCATTGCTGAAGTTCCAGAAGCAGAAATCGTCAAATATGCCATCGACTTAAAGGCGATGACACAAGGTAGTGGTTCATTTACGCGTGAATTCTTAAGATATGAAGAAGTCCCACATCACCTAATTGATAAGATTGTCGAAGCTTATAAGAAGTAAAAAACAAACAAGCCCGCTAATATCAATTAGGAGGGCTTGTTATGCTTTGTGAACACTGTTTAAAAAAAATGATCCCTAAAAGGTCACTTTGGAACTTGTTTGAACCAGAAATTCACCATTTATGTGAGATGTGTTATCAAATGTATCCACTTTTACCAACACATGAAGTGGTTCCTATTGAAGGAGGACATGCAGAAGTATTTACGTTAATTGCAAAACCGTATCCCGTAACACCAATCGCTTATCAATCATTTTATCAAAGTTATTATGTACTCCATCAAACATACTTTAAAGATCACATCTTACTCATCTTTGATATCATCAAGGATGATCTATGGCAGTTCATTGATCATTTGTCGTTTGGCAATCTAATGATTGTCAGACTCTACGAAAATAGTCATGATAAAGGAGAAGAACTATGAAATTCGAAATTGTAGGAAAGAATGGTTTTACACCCACTGACGCCATCAAGGCTTATGCGGAAAAGAGATTACACAAAGTTGTATCTTTCTTCGGTCCTGATGTCATTTTGGAGGTTCGCGTCGTCTGCAAAGTTTATAAAGATCACCACAAGATTGAAGTCACGATTCCTGCTAAAGGAACTGTGCTTCGCGCAGAAGTTTCTGATATGGATATGTATGCAGCAATCGACAAAGTAAGTGATAAGTTAGTTGCACAAATTAGAAGACATAAAGATAAACTTAAGAACAACCTTGAAAAAGAAGGCGTCAAACAAGCATATAGTCGTGAATTTGATATTGAATCTCTTGAAAAAGACATTTTAGCAAGTCAACTCGTGAAATCAAAGAAAGTTGAATTAAAACCGATGACCCCAGATGAAGCAATTATTGCGATGGAGCTATCTGGACATGATTTCTACGTTTATTTGGATAAAAAAACTGAAAGAACTAATGTTGTTTATAGAAGAGATGATGGCGATTACGCGATCATCGAAACACAACCTTTATAGGGGAAGCAAAAGCTTCCCCTTTTCTTTTAAAATTGCATAAAAAAAACGATGCATCAGCACCGTTTTAGTCATTGATTAAACTGCTTTCTTGAATAAATCTTCAACAACATCCCAGTTAATGACATTAAAGAATGCAGAAACATAATCAGGACGTCTGTTTTGATAGTTAAGATAATATGCATGTTCCCATACATCTAAACCTAAGATCGGTGTACCTTCAGTAAGTGGTGTATCTTGGTTAGGTGTTGATACAACCTTTAAGTGCTTATCTGCAGTAACAATGAGCCATGCCCAACCAGATCCAAAACGTGTCTTAGCAGCTGTAGCAAACGCTTCTTTAAATGCATCAAAGGATCCAAAGGCTTGGTTGATTGCGTTGAGTAAAGCACCTTTTGGTGATTGACCGTTATTTACCTTAAGCAGTGTCCAGAAGAATGTGTGGTTAAAATGACCACCACCATTATTTTGAACTGCACCACGAATGTCTTGTGGTACTTTGGATAAATCTTTTAACATAGCTTCAAGTGTTAAGTTAAGTTCAGGGTGTTTTTCTAGTGCAGCGTTTAGGTTTGTAATGTAAGCTTGATGATGCTTTGTATAATGGATTTCCATTGTTCTCGCATCGATAAAAGGTTCTAGTGCATCATATGCATAGTTTAACTTTGGTAATGTGTATGACATATTTAATTCCTCCTTATTGATACCTTCATCTTACCAAGTAATATGTATTATTTCAAATGATTTGCCTAGTTTATATAAAAAAAGTCTAAATTAGATGTTTAGACTCATTTTAAATAACTTCCTATTTTTTCTTCATCAATATCGATATACATCGTCTGTTGGTTCTTATAAGTCACTTTATATCCTGGTACACCTGGAATCTTTTTGATGTGCTTGATCAGCGTATAATCTACAGGAATCGAAGATGAATGTCTTTGACCGGAAAAATAAGCTGCAAGCATACACGCTTTTCTTAAAATGTGCTCATTAAGTTTTGTCGTTTGTACTAAGACGTGAGCTCCTGGTGCATCTTTAACGTGAAACCAATAGTCATCCTTTTGAGCGAGCGTATGTGTGATGTATTCGTTTTGCAGGTTATTTTTACCGATGATATATGTGACCTCATTATCTCTTAAAATGAGCAAATTGGGTTTATCTTTTTTCTTTTTGATTTTATCAGGTTTCGCTTTTTTGTAACCGTATTGAATGAGTTCTTGTTCAAGATCTTTAATCGAATCTTGCGTTGACATCGAGATAAAAATATCAAAAGATTTAAAGAGTTCAATGAGTTCTTGGTTAATACTGATCTGCTCAGTGATATGGTTGATTCCACGTTTCGCTTTTTGATATGTGCGATAAGCATCTTGGGCGTTATCATTTAATGATTTAGTGGGATCTAAAAGATAAGCATGTCCATCATAGGCTAGATGTGACATCGACTTTGATAAATCGTGACCACTCGCATAAATGAGATCACCTAATTGTTTGACTTCAAGTTGATCTTTGGTATCATCTAGGAGTTTTTCCAGTTGTTGCTTTTTATGTTCATATTTTTTAAGTTGTTTATCAATAAATTGTTTTTGAGAAACGTATGCAGGCTTTTCCTTTTTGGTATCATCATCAAGAAGAAGTGATAGTGAATCATAAATTTTTTTATCATCTTGATCAGAAAATACATCAAATGCGTAAAAACGATTTGTTTTAAGATTTCGCGTTGGTTTTAGAGGAAGATCTTGCCACTGAAGATGATGTTCATCTAAATATTTTGCGAGCAATGGGGATATCCCCATATAGGTATTCACTAAATCCTGAGGAGAGTTTATCCCATCATATTGAATGGATAAAGCACTTTTTTTATCTGTTGGGAAATAACTAAACTGTGCTTGAGGTAAAAGTTGTCTTCCAGATTCGAAAAACATTTTTTTAAACGTGTCGATAATAAGTCCATCTTTAACTAAGATTAAATTAGAGTGTCTTCCCATGGCTTCAAAAATTAAAATTTTAGGAATAGGACCATCAATTAAATCATAGGAGATCAAATGAATTTCAATGACACGATCGGTTTGATGTTGCGTGATTTTTTCGACAATAGAGCCCTCAAGTTGCTTCTTTAATGTCGTCACGAATTGTGATGACTGTGTCTCTTTGATCATATGTTTGGTTAAATGCATGCGAAAATGTTCTGCAGATAAATCGATGACTAACTGTTTTCTTTCACGCTGATGATAAAACGAAAAAACAAAAGACTGAGCATCTTGTTGAATGATTTTTTCTAAGCGAGCTTTAGCGAGTTCTTGATTCAGTTCTTCTGTCAATTTATAGAGAAAATAGCCATCAATCATGAAAATGCACCTCACAGATATTTTACCATAAACGCCTTGTAAACCTTTTCTTGAAAACGCTATTGCAATGTAAATTGTTTCATTTCTATTTACAGTCTGACATAAATCATATATAATAGTTAATAAATGTCTTAACTAGGAGGTGCCTTATGAAACTCAATGAACGTGGTTTACTTGTGGTATTATCTGGCCCTTCAGGCGTTGGCAAAGGCACAGTAAGAAGAGCACTCTTTCAAATGCCAAACCATGATTTGGTCTATTCAGTATCCATGACAACCAGAGCTCCTCGCCCAGGTGAAGTTGATGGTGTGGATTATTATTTTGTCAGTAAAGAGACTTTTTTGGAACGCATTAAACAAAACAAGTTTCTTGAATGGGCAGAATTTGTAGGAAACTATTACGGAACGCCAAGAGACAAAGTTGAAGAGCAACTGGATCAGGGTAAAGAAGTTGTATTAGAAATTGAAGTTGAAGGTGCACTACAAGTTAGAAAACAAATGAAAGATGCAGTTTTCATTTTCTTGGTTCCACCAGGAAAACATGCGCTTTACGAACGTCTCAAACTGAGAGGTACTGACACACTAGAAATGATTGATCGTCGCATGAAGAAAGCTGAATCTGAGTTTTTACTTGCGCATAAATACGATTATATCGTTGTTAACGATGAAGTCAATAATGCAGCTGACCGTATTATGGCCATTATTCGTGCAGAGCACGCAAAGACAGAAAGAACAATTCACAATTACATTAAGATGATTGGAGAGAAATAAACATGCAAAAGAATAAAGATGGAATGCGTTACCCTTCGATTGATAAACTATTATCAAAAATAGACTCTAAATATAAATTAGTCTATGCAGCGAGCAAAGTTGCACATATTATCGAAGCTGACAAGTTAAAAGTTGAAGGATCACAATGTGTTAAAAGCATTGGCATCGCTTTAGAAGAAATTTTAAGCGATAAAGTTCATATTGATTTTGAGTCCTAAGAAAGCGTTCATCGCTTTCTTTTTTTTACGTCATCATTTATGTTACAATAGAGTAGGTGAATGTGATGAGTTTAAAGGATAAAATCGCGTTATTACCGACAGAACCTGGTTGCTATTTGATGCGAAATGAATCAGACGAAATCATCTATGTTGGTAAAGCAAAAAACTTAAAAAACCGGGTAAAATCCTATTTTACAGGTGCACATAATGAAAAAACAACACGACTCGTATCAGAGATTCGTGATTTTAATTATGTATTAACCAATAGTGAACGTGAATCACTCATCTTAGAAAATAATTTAATTAAACAATATCTTCCTAAGTATAACATTCGTTTAGTCGATGATAAGACATATCCATACATTGAACTTACCGAAGAAGAACATCCAAAATTACAAGTTGTTAGACAAAAAGAGATTAAAGGCAGAGTCTTTGGACCATACCCAAATGTCTATGCTGCAAGAGAAACTGTCAGACTATTAAACCGTTTATACCCCTTTCGTAAATGTGATATACTTCCTAAAAAAGCATGTCTTTACTATCATATTGGTCAATGTTTGGCACCCTGTATTCATCCTGAAGTAGATTATCAAAATACGATTAAGGATTTAACTAAATTCTTAAAAGGCGATACGAAGGATGTTTTACAACGATTAAATGAAGAAATGAATATGGCAAGTGATCTCATGCAGTTTGAAAAAGCGATTGAACTTCGCGATATGATTCAACACATCGAAGCCACCACTGAAAAACAAATCATTAATTTAAATGATTTCAAAGATAGAGATGCCATCAGTTATGCGTATAGTAAAGATGATATCTCACTTGCTATTTTAGTGATGAGACAAGGAAAGATTATAGATCATCATCAAGTCGTTTTCGCTTATGCAGGTGAAGTGATCGATAACGTGCTCAGTTACTTGCAGCAGTTTTATGAAAACCAACTCCCCGATGAACTCTTATTTTCAGAAAGATTCAATCCTGATGATGTTGAACCTTTCTTTGGTAAAAAAGCGATCATACCTAAGATTGGTGATAAAAAGAAAGTCGTTGATCTTGCATCTAAAAATGCAGATTATGACCTTGAACATCACTTCATGCTTTATCGTCATCGTGATGAAAAAAGACAAAAAGCGTTGGATGATTTATCTGAACTCATTAAAAAAGAAGTCAAATGGATTGATATTTTTGATAATGCACAACTTTTTGGTACTGCACCTATTTCAGCATGTGTCGTCTTTAAAGATAATGCCTTTGATAAGAAGAGTTATCGTAAATACCATCTTCAAACAACAACCAATGATGATTATCAAGCGATGAAAGAAGTGACTTATCGTAGATATCAAAAAGCACTTTTAGAAAATCTAGAGTTTCCTGATCTGATTTTGGTTGATGGTGGTAAAGGTCAACTTAATGCTGCTCAAGAGATTTTAGATAGTCTTGGTATCAAGATTGCCATAGCAGGATTAAAAAAGAACTCAAAACATACCCTTGAAGCTTTAGTCTATCAAGGTGAAGTGATCCCACTTTTAAAACAAAGTGAACTCTATAAATTCTTATTAAAATTATCTGAAGAAGTTCACAGATTTGCGATTACATTCCATCGTGAAACACGTAAAAAGAAAGCTAAAACTTCTATTTTAGATGATATAAAGGGGCTTGGAGAAAAGAGAAAAAAGCTTTTATTAAGCCATTTTAACAGTATCGATGCGATTAAAGAAGCATCCATTGAAGAGCTTAAGTCATTAGGCATACCCGAAAACGTATGTAAAACTATTAAAGAGGAACTACTATGAAGAAAATCATACATCAAGTCGATTCTAGACACACCGTATTTTATCTTATATTAGAAGGAAGAAAGATTGGATTTTACCTTTCTAATCGGCTAGCAAAAATATTCTTTTCATATCTTGATCAAGGTGTGTTAGTCGATTTTGAGATACAACCCAAAATGAAAAAAATAGGACATATGTATTACTATCAAGTTGCTCATTTCAATCAGATCATTCGCTTAAATCCATATCAGGTGCATTATGATTTGTATCACTTAAGACAAGAGATGAAAGATGTTTTAACAGAAGAGCGTTATTATCTGTTTATTGATTTTGAAATGACTATGCCTGGTTTTAAGGAACAAACCTTTAGACCTGAAATCATTCAAGTGGGTTATGTCTTGTCAAAGGCAAAAGAAAATGAGATTTTAAATGATGGTTATTATGTATTACCAAAAGAAGCAAAAACGTTATCTAAACGTACCAAACGTTTCTTGAATCTAGATGAAGAACAATTTTTTAATGAAGCGATACCCTATGATGACTTTTATGAAAAACTTGAAGTCATTATGGATACATATCAACCTAAATTAGTTGTATGGGGAAAAAACGACTTAACGGCGCTCAATGATTCATTTAATCTTCATCAAAAAAGAAAATTAACGCATGATTCAGACTTTATTGATTTACTTAAACTTCATAAAGACTATTTTAATTTAAAAGACGATTTAGGTTTATTTAAAGCTTACCAAACATATTATGCGGTTGAATTTGATCAAGCGCATGATGCTAAAGATGATGCACTTGTTACAAAACTTGTTTTTGATGCATTTTTATCCTATATGTAAATGAAAAGACTAGAGCACACGATGTGTTCTAGTCTTATGTTTTATAAATTAACTTTTGATATCTGCGATCACAGGAATCACGAGTGGTTTACGTTGTGTAAGCTCAAAGATTTTTTGATTAAGATGATCGATGACGGCATTCTTTAAGTTTAATTCATTAAATAACTTTTTATTGAGTTCGATTTGTGTAATGCGTTTCGCTTCATTAGCAAGTGATTGCGTAATTTCTTCATTACCTTTCATGTAGATAAATCCACGCGAGATAATTGTCGGTTCATTAAATAACTTTTTAGCAGTAGAATTAATCGATAGGACTACAGCAAACAGTCCTTCTTCAGAAAGTGCTTTACGTTCTTTAATAACTGTACTACCGATATCACCAATACCTGTACCATCAATATAGATTTCACCTGATGTCACTTTACCTGCTAAACGAATGGTATCACTTGTCAAAGCAGCAACATCACCATTATCCATGATGAGAATATTTTCAGGTTTTACACCACAATCTACAGCGAGTTCTTTATGTGTTTTTAACATGCGGTGTTCACCATGCATGGGGATAAACATTTTAGGTTTAACTAAGGACAAGACAAGCTTTAGATCTTGTTGTGCGCCATGACCAGATGTATGTGTATCTGCAAGCGGTCCATGTGTGATGACTTCGACATCAAGTCTAAAGAGTTTATTAATTGTTCGATTGACACCCTCTTGATTACCTGGAATAGGTGATGAAGAGAAGATGACCGTATCTCCAGCCATTGCCTTAACTTGACGGTGTGACCCATTTGCAATGCGTGATAGCGCAGCAAGTGGTTCACCTTGAGATCCAGTTACAATAATGGTGACTTCATTGGTTTTTAAGCGGTTGAAATCATCACCTGAAACAATTGTATCTTTCGGTGCTTTAATATAACCCGTTTGCATACCAGCTTCAATAGCACGTTCCATCGATCTTCCAAAGACAGCAACTTTTCGGTTATTCATGACAGATGCTTCAATGATCTGTTGAATACGATACATATTGGATGCGAATGTCGCAATAATAATACGTCCACTAATTCTTGAGAAGAGTTCATTGATGGATTTACCAATCTTTGAATCTGATTGGATCAGCTCATCACGTTCAGCATTGGTTGAATCTGACATCATACAGAGTACGCCTTCGCTTCCAATAGCTGCTAACTTATCGTATTCAGCCCCTGGTCCAACGGGTGTAAAATCGATTTTGAAATCTCCTGTGTGGAATAAAATACCTTGTGGTGTTCTAAAGACAAAACCAAACATATCAGGAATAGAGTGATTCATTCTAATAAATGAAATCTCAACGCCTTTAAATTGGTACTTGTAATAACTCTTATATTCTTCAATTTTTGGAGGTTTAATATCTTGATGTTCCATGAGTTTATATTCGATTAAATCAATGGCAATACCTGCGGCGTAAATTTTAGGAATAGCTACCTTTTTAAGAAGGTATGGAATACCTCCGATATGATCTTCATGTGCATGCGTGATGAAAAGACCAACAATACGATCTTGGTTTTCCAAAAGATACGTATAATCGGGAATGACATAGTCAATACCTAAGAGATGTTCATCTGGAAACAGGATACCTGCATCCACAATAAAGATCTGATCTTCAATTTCATAGACATATGTGTTCTTTCCAACTTCACCGAGTCCCCCTAAAGCAAAAATGCCGAGTTCACCGGTTTTGAGTAATGGATTTTTCATAAAAACCCTCCAGCAGCGAATATTACATTACTATTGTATAATAAATCGTCATCAATTGGTAGTGTAAAGCATAATATGTTATAATTATTTTTGAGGTGGATGATGAGAACAATTATCTTTTTCGATGTCGACAATACCATGTATAACAACGCAACAGGAGCAATCCCCAACCAAACGAGAAAGCTCCTTTTTGAACTTTCCAAACGCGATGATGTCGTTTTAGGGTTAGCAACCGGTCGCGGAATTACTAAATTATCGATCATTGATGAGGTATTACCTTTATTCACATATAAAGTTTTAGTGAATGGTGCTTATGTATTAAAAGATGATGAGGTCATCTTTGATGATCCCATCTCGATGGATGATTTAATCGAAGTTATCCAGCTCATGGAAGGATCACCCTTGGCCATCGGCTTAGTTGGAAGTCATGATGAAGCAGTCAATAAACTCAGTGAAACTGTCCAAAATGGGATGAAATCCTTACGTGGCTTATTTCCTAAAGTGGATCCTGAATTTCACTTAAATCATCCGATTTATCAACTATGGATGTTTGCTGATCACGAAAAAGATATTCTTGATATGGCAGAAAAAATGCCGAAGTTTAGAGTTTATCCCTGGCACCAAGGCGGTGCAGATTTTGTATATCCAGAGATCAATAAAGCATTTGGAATAAAAAAAGCACTTGAGCACGAAACCAATTACCGCTTAATTTGTGTGGGTGATGGTGCCAATGATATCCAAATGATTGAACTTGCAGATGTTGGGATTGCGATGATGAACACGCGTTTTCATGAGTTAAAAGAAAAAGCTGATCACGTTGCTCCACATATCATGGAAGATCAGCTTTATGATTTTTTTAAGAAGTTGGGTCTAGTTTAGGTCTTAATCTGTCTTGAACATCCTTAATAATTTCTTTTGGAACATAAGGAGAGATATCTGCATGATGCACGACGAGCTCCTTGATGGCAGATGATGAAACAAAATGGTTTCGTGATGATGGGAAAAGAATAATGGTTTCAATGTTTCTGTTTAAATTACGGTTAAACTGGTAAAGCATATATTCATTTTCGTAATCGGCAATATTTCTTAGCCCGCGAATCATTAATTCAATATCATTTTTCTGAGCATAACGAACGACTAAGTCTTTCGTTGATGTGACAACCAAGTTTGGCATGTCTTCAGTCACACGCTTGATCATGTCAATACGTTCATCAGCAGAAAATGTAGGATTCTTCTTGTAGTTATCTGCAACCACAACGTGAAGTTCATCAACAAAGCGTATGGCGCGTTTAATAATGTCGAGATGACCAATCGTTAGTGGATCAAAGGTACCAGGATATACAGCTTTTTTCATCGTTATTACCTCATTTCATTTTTAGTATAACACGACTTAGTTCAACAATTTCAAAGGAGAGAGAAAAAATGAATGTTTTTCGTAAAAGTTTGCTTGTACAGTTGTTACTCTTTATCGTTTTTATCTTAATGGGTGGTTACACCATTGTCGAGTTTTATTTTCGTGCAGAATACCCCTGGATTGGTTATATTCTACTAGGCATATTACTTTTAGTTGCCGGACTAGGGTTTTATCTCTTTAAAAAAGATGATAAACGTGTCTGTGTCATCACTGAAAAAGAAATGACATCCATTCGCTATTTACTGTATGGATATTTTATCGTTTATGTCATTGAAATGATTCTACCTTCATTGATTAAGACGATCAATCTAGAATTTTTAACCGTAACAACAGGTGTTGTTCTTATTTTAATTGCAATCGTTGGTACAGTGATTCAACTCAATATTTTAAAGTCATCAAAAAAATAAAATAAAGGAGCGTTGATCATGAAAACAATTCAAGATGTTTACGTATTAAAGAATGGTGTTAAAATGCCTAAAGTTGGCTTTGGCACATGGCAAATCCCTGATGGAGAAGCGTGTTACAACTCGGTGTCTCTTGCTTTAAAACACGGGTATAGACACATCGATACTGCAGCAGCGTACAGAAATGAAGCATCTGTAGGTAGAGCTATTAAAGATTCAGGTATTCCAAGAGATCACGTTTTTGTAACATCAAAACTTCAATCTCACATCAAGTCTTATCAGGAAACATTAGATGCATTTGAAAAGACATTAAAAGAACTAGACATGGATTACTTAGATCTTTATTTGATTCATGCACCATGGCCATGGAATGAGATTGGTAAAGATTGTGATGCAGGAAATGTTGAAGCCTTTAAGGCAATGGAGAAATTGTACCTTGATGGTAAAGTAAGATCCATCGGTGTCTCTAATTTCTCACCCAAAGATTTAGACAACATTTTAAAACATTGTGAAATCATTCCACATGTGAATCAAATTGCATTCTTTATTGGTAATAACCAAGAAGAAACGAAAAACTATTGTGATGCCAAAGGCATTTTAGTGGAAGCCTATTCACCTCTTGCGATTGGATACGCACTATCTAATGATATCATCATTAATATGGCTAAAACCTACAAAGTTACACCTGCTCAACTCTGTATTCGTTACTGTATCGAAAAAGGTACTGCGCCACTTCCTAAATCAACACATGAATCCAGAATTATCGAAAATACAGGTCTTGATTTCAAAATGAAAGAAGAAGACGTTAAATTCCTTGATACCATCAAAGATGATCCGAGACGTTGGAACTAAATAACGATTAAAAAATGCTAAGTCAACTTATGACCTAGCATTTTTTTTCTACATATTTAGTTCTTTTTGACATGCCTCACAATAACCATACACTGTCATATCGTGATGTGTTATTTTGAAATGGTGATGATCTGCAACATGTTCAGCAATATCATCTAAATGACAGTCAATTTCATACATTTTTTGGCAGTTAATACAAATCATGTAGTGATGATGACCTTGATTTTGCATGTAGTAATAAGCAGTATTTTTCATCGAACTTTTTGAGACTAACCCTTCAATAAAAAATGCATCTAGCGTTCGATAAACGGTTGATAAGTTCATGGTGTGATCAGGTAGGTCAGATAATATCATTTCAGCACTTTTGGGCATACGTGATTTTTTAAGTAAATCTAAAATCATTTTACGTTGATTTGTCATGCGCATGATTATTTCCTCCACAAGGGTTTCAATGTGTTTATTAAGAGAAAAACAATGGTGTAAATAACTACAATGGTAGAACCAACAGGTATTTCTAAGGGATGAGCGACAAAGATACCCATGACAACAATGATTAATGAGGAACCTACACCGATGATAAGTGTATTCTTAAAACTTTTAGTTACTTGACTTGAAATCACAGAAGGAAATACGACTAAAGCTGAAATGAGTAGCGTTCCTATAGTTCTCACACCAACGACGATAAAAAATGCAGTCAATGCTGATAAAAGATAACCAAGTAAGGAGACATTGATCTTACTAAACTTTGCATAGTTTAAATCATAAGTCATCATAAAGAGTTTTCGGTAAAAGAATAAAACGAATAATGTAATAAAAAGTAAAATCAGAAGTGATAAGATCATTTCAGAGCGTGTTGCAGTAAACATATTTCCAACGAGCATACTCTCAATTGAGATATTAAAACCTTGGCTCTTTTTAACAATGATTAGCCCTATCGCAAATGATATCGAAGAGACTAATCCAATTGCAGCATCACCATTGATGGTTTTTGTTGTTGATAAATATTTAATGAGTAACGATGCAAGCATAACAAACGGAATAGCTATCCAGAGTGCTTCACCTGAAAGAAGAATACCTAAAATAATACCTGCAAAACTGACATGTGCTAAACCATCAGCAATCATCGCTTGTTGGTTTAAAACTAAAAACGGGGATAAAAGTGCTGCAGAGAGTGCTAATGCAATACCAATCACAATCGCTTGTTGGATAAATCCATAACTTAAGAAATCAAGCATGATGATGCCCCTTATGTTCAAATTCGTGGAAGTCATGATACGTGCCAAAGAATTTAATCGTTTGGTCAACATACATCACATAACAATTTTCTTTCACAGCATCCGTTAAATCATGTGTTACATGGACAATGGTCATTTTTTCTTGTTCATGAATTTCGTCTAATAGCAAATAAAATTTTTCTCTAAATGAAGGATCTAGCGCTGAGGTTGGTTCATCTAAGATGAGAAGATCAGGTTTTGATATAAGTGCTCTAATTAAATAAACTCTTTGTTGCTGCCCACCGGATAGATGAGTCATAGACTCGGTAAAAAGGTGAGAGATTTCCATTCTTTCGAGCCACTTTTGAATCAGTTCGCATTCTTCTTTTGTGGGTTTGATGCGCTGTTTTCTAAATCCTGAATAAATAACTTCTCTTACGGTCATCGGCATGTTGGTTTTACTGTTTAATTTTTGTGGAAGATAACCCATGTGTTCTGCATTGATTGTTATCATCCCATTAGATGGCTTTAATAAGCCAACCAATGTCTTAACAAGCGTTGTCTTCCCACTACCGTTTGGACCGACGATATGCAAAACAGATCCTTTTTGAAGATGAAAATTAACATCATATAAAGCTTGAAATTTTCCAAATGAGACATTCACATTTTGATAATCAATCATTGTTATTGTTGAGTGCTTGTTTGATGAACTCGATGTTTCTTTCGAGTAAATCAGCATAACGAACACCATCCTCCAAGTCTTTTTTAGTGAGATTGTGATATGCATGTAACTCAAATATTTCTAGATCGTATTGTTCTTTTGCAAGTTCATTCGTGATTTGATCAGCTGCTTTGGGTTCGGCAAGTTCTTCGATAAACAAGATATGAACACCTGCTTGTTTTATAATTTCTGTAAAAGATATAAGTTCGCTACTGGTTAAATCAGCATCTGGTTTAAAGGATTCAAAAAGTGATTCGATGTGAAGATGATATCTTTTGCCAAAAAGACCTAAAGCATTATGTCCAGCAAAGAAGATGTCTACATCGATATAACCACTTTGCATAAACGTATCAAATGATTCGTGCAAATCTTGCAATTCTTCGTAATAGATTTCAGCATTGGTGCGATAAAATGTTTCATTTTCTGGATCAATTTGAACAATTTCTTCTAAAATTGCATCAAGTAATTGCATTGCAATCACTGGATCGACCCAAAAGTGTAGTTCATCTTCGTCTTCATGTTCACCAATGTTTTCGATTGCACCGAGATCATCGTGCTCATGTTCTTCAAGAATGTAATGTTCAGATAAATTCATGATCACCGTTTGATCGCCACCCAGTGATTTGGGATCTTTAATCCACGTATCAATATCTAAACTCGTGAAAATGAATAGTTTAGATTCTTCAATCGTAACTAAATCTTTAGATGTTGATTCATAGGCATGAGCTTCAACACCTGGTGGAAGTAGTAAGCTAACAGTCAGTTTATTCTTAACGATTTGAGTTGCAAAATCGTATTGAGGAAACATGGTTGTGACGATGTCAGCGTTTTTTGTCGCTGTGCATGATATCAGTATCAAAACTGTTATTAATAGAGTAAATAGAGTGATCATTTTTTTCATGTAAAAATCTCCTTTATGCAAATGATTCGCATTTACATTATAGCACAGTGTTTGCTATCTGCAAGTCATTTGCAATAAGAATGTTAAAAGTAATGAAAAAAAGATGATAAAAAGACCTCATTCATTGAATAATCAAGAAATCTATGCTAAAATGTTTACGAGAACTAGAGTGGGATGATGATTTCCACTCGTTTTATTGAGGTCCATATGAATTTAGAAAAAATGAAAGAAAAATTAATCCCAATCCTAGCAAAAAAAAATCTATCCATCTATTCAATTCGCACGAAACGTGAGTATGGCGAAAAAATTGTCGAGATCTTAATTGACACTGAACTGATGGACATAGATGAACTTGAAAAGATTCATCTTGAATTTCAAGAAACATTATCTGATGATGATTTAGATCCAGATTATTTCTTGGAGTTATCGAGTCTAGGTGCTGAAAGACCATTAAAAACAGCTGAAGAAATGTCAAAAGCTGTAGGTCGTTATATTTACTTAGAATCACCTAAATACAAGGGTTATGGCACTTTAATAACTTTTGAGGATGGATTGCTTGTTTTAGAAGTTAACGATAAAGGTCGTATAAAGAAAATTGAAATCAAGTTTGATGATGCACGCAAAGCGCGTTCAGCCATCAAGTTTTAGGAGGGTATCATGATTAGTAAAGAGTTTTTCAAGAATATTGATTTGGTTGCTGAAGAAAGAGAACTCACACACGAACAAGTCGTTGAAGCATTCGTTCAAGGGATGATTGCTGGTTGTAAAAAAGCACATGACGTACGTTCATGCCGCGTTGAGATCAAAGAAGATAAAAATGAAATCAATGTCTTCAAGCAACATTTAGTTGTTGAAGAATACTCCATGGATGCAGATAAAAATTATCAACAAATGCTCCTTGAAGAAGCAAGAGAGATCAATTCGAAAATTAAAGTCGGTGATGTCTTAGAACAAAAGATTGACCCTAAAGATTTTGGTCATTTTGCTGTTCGTGATTTCAAAAGCAGACTTAATGAAACATTGATTACGATGCAAAAAGAGAATCTTTATAAGCATTTCAAGAAATTCGAACACGAAATGATTTCTGCACGCGTCATTGATGTGACTGATGAACATTACCGCTTAGACATCGGTAAAGATTTAACAACACTCTTACCTAAAAAAGAAGCACTTCCTAAAGATAATTTTCATGTTGGAGATTACGTGAGAGTTTATGTTTCTGATGTAGAGATGAAAACAAAATGGCCTAAAGTATTTGTAAGCCGTTCACACCCATCCTTAATTATTCGTTTACTCGAATCATTTATTCCAGAAATCAAAGATGGTGTCATTGAAGTCATGGGTATTTCCCGTGATCCAGGAGATCGTTCTAAAATTGGTGTGAAATCCAATGATCCAAAAGTTGATCCTATTGGTGCATGTGTTGGTGAAGGTGGATCACGTATTCGTGAAATCGTGAAATCACTTTCCGATGAAAAGATTGACTTATTCAGATGGAGCGATAATGAAAAAGAATTAATCGCTAACGCGCTTCAACCCGCAGAAGTTATTGCTGTAACACGCGTTAATCCAAAAGAAAAGAATGCACTTGCTATCGTTCCTGATAATCAGTTATCTTTAGCGATTGGTAAGCTAGGTCAAAATGTCAAATTGGCTGTTCAAGCTTGTGGCTGGAGCATTGACATTAAGTCAGAAACCATGGCACAAGGCGAAGGCATCCTATATTAATAGAGGTGATTGAGCGTTGAACCAAAAAGTTAAAAAAGTTCCCTTAAGAACGTGCGTTGTCACAAAGGAAGTTTTACCTAAGAAAGCATTGATTCGTATTGCAGCGACCAAAGAAGGTGTCGTTTCAATCGATATAAATGGTAAAGCACCTGGTCGTGGGGCATATCTTAAACTTGCAAAAGATGTCATCATCTTAGCAAAAAAATCAAAGGCTTTAGATCGTAAACTTGAAGCGACAGTTCCTGATGAGATTTATGAGGAACTCATGAAACTCGCACATGAATAATACCGTCGGTCTAGCATATCGAGCACGCAAAGTAGTTGTAGGTACTGATCTTACGATTTCTTCATTGCGCATGGGGAAGTTGCATCTCATTTTACTTGCAACAGACGCTTCACATACGACAAAGAAAAAAGTCTATGATAAAGCAAAGTTTTACCAAGTCGAGGTCATCGAAGAACTAACTTCGTTTGACATTTCGATGGCATTAGGCAAAGATGACATCAAAGTGATTGGAATAACCGACAGGGGGTTTAGTCAATTATTGATGAGTCAGAGAAGGAAGTGATTTTATGCCTGTTAATAATAACAAAAAATTTACAAACAAAAAACCTGATAACAGAAGACCACCACAACATGTAGCAAAACAACCGGTTGTAAAGAAAGAACAAAAGCCACAAGGTGAAAAAATTCTTGTTTACAAACCTGAAATGAATGTTTCACAAGTTGCTGAAGGTCTTGGATTATCAAATGCTGCGATGATTAAGCGTTTAATGCAACTCGGATTAATGGCATCAGTGAATCAACTGATCGATCGTGATACGATTGAACTGATTGCACTTGATGAAGGTTACGAAGTGAAAGACGAAGTCATCACAGACGTAACACGTTATGATGAAATGGAAATCGTTGATGATCCCAAATATATGGTTAAAAGACCACCGATTGTCACCGTGATGGGTCACGTTGACCATGGTAAAACAACGCTTTTAGATGCTATACGTAAATCACGTGTCGTTGAAGGCGAAGCAGGTGGAATTACACAACATATTGGTGCTTACCAAGTCGTAAGAAATGGTGAAGCTATTACATTTATTGATACACCAGGTCATGCTGCTTTTACTGAAATGAGAGCAAGAGGTGCTAAGGTTACCGATATCGTCGTTTTAGTCGTTGCAGGTGATGATGGGGTTATGCCTCAAACATTAGAAGCTTTAGACCATGCAAAAGCAGCGAAAGTTCCAATTATCGTTGCTGTAAACAAAATGGATAAACAATCCGCTAACCCAGAACGTGTGATGACTGAATTAGCTGAAAGAGATTTACTCCCAGAAGCATGGGGCGGCAAAACGCCTTATGTAATGGTATCCGCATTAAAACGTCAAGGTATTGATGAACTTCTTGATGTGATTCAACTGATTAGCGAAATTGATGAATTTAAAGCAAATCCAAAGAGATTAGCTAAAGGAACAGTCATTGAAGCGTCACTTGACAAAGGAAGAGGTCCTGTTGCAACACTGATTATTGAAACAGGTACACTTCATATCGGTGATTACATCGTTATCGGTAATACCTATGGTAAAGTCCGTACGATGACAGATGATTTAAAGAAGCGTTATAATGAAGCCATTCCTTCTCAACCTATTGAAGTGACCGGGTTAAATGAAGTTCCACAAGCTGGTGACATCTTTATGGCGTTTACAGATGAAAGAATCACGAGAGATATCGCATTAGAACGTCAATCACGCCAAAGAGAAACTGAAGCGAAAATCATGAAGAAAGCTTCACTTGACAAGATGTTTGGCGAAATCGAATCCACTGAAAAAGAATTAAATATCATTATCAAAGGTGATGTTCAAGGATCGATTGAAGCACTTAAAAATTTACTAGAAAAAATCGATATTGATGGATTCCATGTCAATGTGGTTCGCTCCAGCGTTGGTGCAATCACCGAAAATGATGTAACTTTGGCGAACGCATCACATGCAATCATTATTGGCTTTAACGTCAGACCTACTGCAGCAGTTAAGCAAGTTGCTGATCAACAAGGTGTTGAAATCCGTTTATACAATATTATCTATCGTATTCAAGAAGATATTGAAGCAGCTCTAAAAGGTATGCTTGCACCAACATTTGAAGAAATCATTACAGGTCAAGCAGAAGTTAGATCTACGTTTAAGATTTCAAAAATTGGTACGATTGCAGGTTGTTATGTCACTGATGGTTTTATCAAGCGTGACGCTCTCGTTAGAGTCATCAGAGATGGTATCGTCGTTTATGAAGGCAAATTAGCATCACTTAAACGTTTTAAAGATGATGCAAAAGAAGTTAAACAAGGATATGAATGTGGTCTTTCGATTGAAAACTTTAACGACATTAAAGATGGAGACATCATCGAAGCATCACAGATGAAAGAAGTCGAGGTGGACTAACATGTCAATTACCACTGACCGTTTAGCAAGCTTAATACAAAGAGAATTAGCTCCAATCGTCAACACAGAAGTCAAAGATAAGAGTTTTGGTTACATCAACTTAACTGAGGTTAAAGTAACGAAAGACTTATCATTCGCTAATATTTATTACACGATTTTATCTGATGATCCTAAAGTCTTAGAACGCGCTAAAAATGCTATCGAAGATGCAAAGGTTTCCATTCGGATGGAACTTGCTAAAAAAATTAAAAACACACGTAAAATTCCTGATCTTATTTTTAAGTACGATGAAGCATTAGCTTATGGCAATAAAATTGATCGTCTACTTAAGACAATAAAGTAACTTCGGTTACTTTTTTTGTCTTTTAGTGATGGTATAATAAGATAAGGTGAAGCCCATGTTTGCAAAAGTTGTTATCGATATAAAGCATGAAGAAGTCAATCAACTCTACGATTATATCGTTCCTCAAACATTTGAGGATTTTTTGGTGCGTGGCATGCGTGTCATCGTTCCTTTTGGACACATGGAAAGACTTGGAGTTGTTGTCTCTCTTCATGAAATCAGTGATACAGCAACCAAAGAGATCAAAGAAGTGTTGGATCTTATACCAACATTAGATGATGAAGCTTTCGCTATGCTTGATGTCATTTCAAAAGGTAGTCCTGAATTAATCTCAGCCCTCTACCAAACTGTCATTCCACCAGAACTTTTAGTGGGATACCAAAAAGTAGCTCGAATCATAGATGAAAACCACATTCCAGAAGATTTAAAACCTTTTTTTAGCAAACGAGGTATTTGGCGTTTAAAAGTGATGGATCATGTTTATTACCCCAGACTTAAACGTCTTAAAGATTTAGGACACATATCCATTGAAACCGAAATTAAAGAGAAAAAAACAGAAAAATGGAAAACAGTTTATACATATAACCTTGATCATAACTATCCTAAAATGCATCTTTATCCCATGATTGAAGATCTAAAGCATCACGAAAATTCAGTTGAAAAACAAGCGCTTTATGATATAGGTTTAACAGATTCTATGATAAAAACACTTGTTAAGCATGGTGTTTTAATTGAAGAAAAAATAAGTGTCAAGCGTGAAATTGCACATGTCTATGATCAGTTGAATCGTCAATTTCAATTAACGTCAGAACAAAAAAATGCGATTAATCAGATCAAATCAGTTAAAGACTATCATGTATTTTTGCTCAAGGGTGTCACTGGATCTGGTAAGACAGAAGTTTATGTCAATGTCATGGAAGATATCATTAAACATCAGGGTAAAGTTTTGATTTTAGTTCCTGAAATCCAATTGATTCCACAGATGGCACAATATCTCACATCGCGATTTGATAAGGTAGCAATCTATCACTCAGGCTTATCAAAGGGTGAGCGATATGACCAATATCAGATGATCATCAATAACGAAGCTGATGTTATTTTAGGTACGAGAAGTGCAATATTTCTACCGATCAAAAATTTAAAGATGATTATCATGGATGAAGAACATGATGAATCTTACATTCAAAAAGAAGGTGTCTATTATGATACAAAGACACTCGTTTTAGCAAAAGCTTCTTATCATAACATCCCTGTTATATTAGGTTCTGCAACACCCTCTGTAACATCCATTTATTATGCAGAACAAAACATGTATACTTTGGTCGAATTAACTAAACGACCTAAAGGATTACCCATGCCTAAACTATCATATGTTGATATGAAAGAAGAGCTTAAAGCGAAACATTACGCGATTTTCTCTAGACCTCTTATACAAGGGATTGAAGATCGACTTCAGAAAAAAGAACAAGTGATTTTATTTTTAAACCGAAAAGGTTACGCTCCATTTGTGATGTGTAGAGCGTGTGGTGATGTACCTAAGTGCCCGCATTGTGATGTTTCACTTGCCTTTTATAAAGATAAAAAAATTATTAAGTGCCCTTACTGTGGTTTTGAACAACCTTTTGAACAGACGTGTTCAGTATGTAAGGAACCTAAAATGAAAGAAGTTGGGGTTGGCATTGAATATGTCGAGGAACAACTCAAAAAAACATTTCCTAAAGCAAGAGTTTTACGTATGGATAAACAAGAAATTAGAACCAAGCATGCGCATGAACTGATTTGGAATGAATTTAGGGAAGAGGAAGCAGATATTTTAATTGGAACACAGATGGTCACCAAAGGTCTAGATTTTCCTAAAGTGACATTGGTGGGTGTTTTGATTGCGGATATGTTACTTAAAGTTCCCTCTTATCAAGCAACAGAAAAAACGTTTATGATGCTAAAACAAGTTACAGGAAGATCTGGAAGATTACTACACGGTGAAGCCATTATACAAGGTTATGATTTAGGTCATTTCGCGATTCAAACTGTAGATCAAGATGACTCAACCTTCTATAAAGAAGCATTATTACAACGTAAAATGTTAGGTTATCCTCCCTTTACTCAGACATCACAACTCCTATTTTCAGGCAGTAGTTTTTTAAAAACGTATCAGAAAGCATTTTTAATGAAAAAAGAAGTTGAAAAACTTGGATTTACCGTTTTAGGTCCTGCACAAGCGATGATTAAAAAGATAAAAGATCAGTATCGTTTTACCTTAACACTCAAATATAAAGAAAAACCCTTAGAAAACTTATTCTCGCTCATTAATCGTTTTAAAACGGATGACATGGAAATCAAGTTTCTTCCAACACTCGATTTATGGTAGGTGAAAAAATGAAAATCGTATTTATGGGAACACCCCAATTTGCAGTACCGATATTAGAAATGCTTTACAAAGAGCATGATGTTTTATTAGTCATTACACAGCCTGACAAACCAGTAGGTAGAAAACGTGTATTAAAAGCTTCACCCGTCAAAGAAAAAGCCTTAGAATTAGGTTTAAGTGTTTATCAACCGATCAAGTTAAAGGAAGCCTATCAAGATGTTATTGACCTACATCCAGACTTAATTATTACAGCTGCCTATGGTCAGATGTTACCACGTGAACTTCTAGATGAGATAAAAGCCATCAATGTTCATGGATCTCTACTTCCAGCATACCGTGGAGGAGCACCTATTCAATATGCCCTCTTTGATGGTCTCAAAGAAACAGGTGTAACCATCATGTATATGGCATTTAAAATGGATTCAGGAGATATCATCAAACAACAAACATGTGCGATTGAAGATGATGATCATTATCAATCACTTTCAACTAAACTATCTCACATAGGAACCTCACTTTTAAAAGATGTTTTAAAAACATACAATCCTAAGAAAACGAAATCATATCCACAAGATGTTTCTAAAGTTACGTTTGCATACACATTAAAACCAGAAGATGAAATATTATCATTTCATCAACCATCAGATCAGATCATTAACCGTATCAGAGGTTTATCACCTGAACCAGGTGCCACTGCATATCTTGAAAACACACATCTTAAGTTCTTTCGTGCTCAAAAAAGTGATATAATAGACGATATAGCTGTACCAGGAACCATCCTATCACTTAAAAAAAGATTAACGATTAAAACCCTAGATGGCGCTATTGATATCTTAGAGATTCAAGCACCAGGCAAAAAAATGATGGGTATTAAAGATTTTTTAAATGGACAGCAAATCATAAATGAAGGCGATGTCTTCAAAGAAGGGAGCATTTCACATGGGAGATAAAGACTCTAAGAAGAAGATTATTTACACAAGACAAGAAATGTTTGAATTAAACAAAAAGATTTTACAAAAACGTGGTGTTTCAATCGATGCCATAGCTGAGATCAGTTATAAACAGCAATCACGTTACTCAGACAATGTTTCAAGAGAATTATGTGTTGAATCCGTTGAAAAGATTTTATCCTTACGTGATGTTTTTCACCACGTTCAACTTGCATGTGAAATTGACCGTTTAGCAGAAGAAAAAATGTTTCAAGGACCGATTCAAGAAATCATATATCAAGATTTAGGTTTATTTGGTATTGATGAAACGATGGGTTTAGATGTATCTGGTTTATATGGAACCATCGGTCAAACCAATTTTGGTGATATCGATGTGAATAAACATGGTATCGTTAAACGTTTAAATGATGCAGGTAAGGAAGATGGCATTTGTCATACATTCTTAGATGATATCGTTGGTGCGATTGCAGCAGCAGCATCAACACGTGTAGCACAAGTCTTAAATGAAGAAATCGCACACGAAGAAGTTGGCGTTAAACGTTTTAGTATTTTTGATCTCGAATAAAGGATGATTGTGTGAAGAAAAGATTGAAAGATAAAATGAATGTCAAAGTACTTGGCAAAGGGATATTTGCAAAGTATTTTGGGTTTGAACAAGGCGTCGATATCACCGATGATGTTGCCGTTCTTTTTCGTCGTAATGTTGTCATAAAAAATATTGTCTTTGTTTCAAACCTCATGTACTCGATCATTTTATTCGTCTTATCACTTTCTACACAAGATCAGGTCAGTGACTGGATTGTGACATTCATCGCATTCCCACTCACGTATGTGATCAATAAATTTTTGAAAAAACTGATCAACATGGATCCACATGATAAAACGAAACAAGCTGTAGCCATGTATGTCTCTGCATTTTATATTTTCTTTTCATCCATTTTAATTTATGCAAGACTTTATCAAAAAGAATATTTTGAAACAGCTGCCTATATTTTAATGTATTATGCGATTGTCGTTATATCGCTTTATCAAGAGCGTAAACTTCTATCTTCATCATTTCAAGGGTTACTCGCATTACTCACAGTGATTCACTTCATATGGACCTATAACATTCAACAATTAGTTGATGGTGAAACGATTGTAGAGTTCTTACCACGATTTGTAACACTTCCTGAATTTGGAGATATTTTACTTAGAACACTCTTGTTTATTTTATTCTATTTCGTTGTTTATGCGATTGTCTCAATGGGTCAATATATGCAAGAAGAACGTAAAAAAGAATTGATTAAACGAAGACAAGTACAAGGTGATTTCTCACATATCGTTGGTGACTTATTCTCTGTCGTTTTCTCAAGTTCTTATTCATTGATGGATAAACGTCATGCATCGCAAGTTCAACTGATGAGTGAAAAACTGGCAGATTATTATGGTTTATCCTTCGAAAAAATCAAAGATTTAAATCAATATGCTTTAATTCATCTTCAGTACAATGAAATCAAAAACATGTTAAATGACATGAATGCATTTAGTGAACAATCTTATGATGTCTTAAAGGAAAAAACAGAACTAGGTTCTAAAATAGCGAAGCGTATGCAACTCGCTCAAAAATGTGAAGATATCGCAAGAGCACATATCGAAGATACTGCAAATGAAAAGTTCTTAAAAGAGATGTTACTGATTCAACCAGAAATAGAATCTCAAATCATCTTATTATCAGACTTATATATCACCATGCGTGGACCAAAATCATACAAAAGACCGATGGCACATTCGATTGTATTCAAAGCATTTCAAACCGATTTAGGAACCTATTTTGATCACGATCTTAAAGAACGTTTCTTAAAGTTTCACGATGAGTTTGCTGAAATGTATAACAATTTCTAAAAAATAACCATTTTGGTTGACATTTTTTAGATCATCATGTAATATGAATGAGGATTTTAAAATTTCATGTGTTTCACTTATTCAGAGCTACCGAGGCTAGTGACCGAAGACGTAGCAGCAACCTATTTAAATTAGGTGCTAAAGTACGAGGGGTTAAGTGACCCATCAATAAGGAAGAATTCCAGTATATATGGTGTTTCTCCTTGGAGAAGCACTTTTTTTTGAAAGAGAGGACTTTAAGATGAATTATAAACTTTTTAGCAGTGAATCAGTTACTGAAGGACATCCAGACAAAGTCGCAGATTATATTTCTGATGCTATATTAGATGCTGCCTTAGAACAAGACCCAGAATCACGTGTCGCTTGTGAAACCGCAGTGACCACAGACTATGCACTTCTTTTTGGTGAAATAACAACGAAAGCAACCATTGATTTTGATCGCGTCGTCAGAGATGCCATTAAAGAAATTGGATACAATAAAAAAGAATACGGCTATAATGCAGAAGATGTTGTTGTTGATGTTAAAATTAAACCTCAATCACCAGACATTGCATTAGGCGTTGATGAAAAAGAAAATAAAGAACAAGGTGCTGGTGATCAGGGCTTGATGTTTGGATATGCAACCAATGAAACGATAACTTTAATGCCACTTCCGATTTATTTAGCACATCGTTTATCTGAACGCTTAAGCTACGTAAGAAAACTTAACATTATTGAAGGTCTTCGTCCTGATGGAAAAACTCAAGTGACTGTGGGATACAATGAAAAAAACCAACCCGCATTCATTCATACAGTGGTTTTATCGACACAACATGATGAATCATGGGATCAAGAAGCATTGCACAATGAAATCAAAAAACATGTCATCGAACCTGTATTAAGAGGATATGATACAACTGAAACCATTTATCAAATTAATCCAACAGGAAGATTTGTGATCGGTGGTCCACACGGTGATGCTGGATTAACTGGTCGTAAAATCATTGTTGATACGTATGGCGGTTATGCACGACATGGTGGTGGTGCATTCTCAGGAAAAGATGCATCAAAAGTTGACCGTAGTGCTGCCTATATGGCACGTTATATTGCAAAAAACATCGTTGGATCTGGGATTGCTGATCAATGTGAAATCCAGATTGCCTATGCCATTGGTTTAGCAAAGCCTGTATCGTTAAGAATTGATACATTTGGTACAGAAAAAGTTTCACTCGATATCATTTATGAAACTGTACAAAAAAACTTTGATTTAAGACCAGCTTCCATTATTAAAACGCTTGAACTCAAACGTCCAATTTTCAAAAAAACATCAAATTATGGTCATTTTGGTCGTGAAGATGAAGCATTCACATGGGAAAAGCTAGATAAGATTGAATTATTCAGAAAACTAGTATAAAATAGATAACAAAGCGAAATAATCGGTAAAAAATGAACGACGCATCCTAGTGTTTATACATCTTGTTTAAAGTTGACAATTTATCGAGATTCATGTGTCTATAGTGCTCTTGAAGGGAGACATCATATGCCTGAACTCATTATAAGTATATCCTTAGGATTAGTGATTTTGTTAGTCTTAGGTTTTGGGATTTCAACAAAACAAAGTTTTAACAAAATGATGATCAAAATTGAACTTTCTGAACTTGAACTCGATCGTATTTTATCGGTACAAAGAGATGTTTTAGTAGAAATGATTAAAGAGATTTTAATACATCAAGAAATCCCTGAATCTAACATTCAAACACTTACAATTTTAGATAAAGTTGAACATCAATCATCCATGGTTGATCGTCAAATATATACGTTAAAAATGACAGACATCATGGATGTTATACATGCTTATATTGAAAAAAATAAGGCAATTTTAGATCATCAAAAAGTGACTGAACTTCACGAATCTCTTCTAGAATCACATGAACAACTTAAAGCGGCTAGACGTCAGTATAATGCACATGTGTCCTATTATAATCAAAAAGTTATTGTTTTTCCATCAAGCCTAATTGCACAGTGGAATAAGTTTTATAAACGTCCTTTTTTCGAAGTTGACACACTAAAAAAAGAAGAATAAGTAAAAACGCATGGGGGTTGCTTCGGCAATCCTTTTTTTAATGTCATTTTTGAATTATGGTAATTTCCCATAAACAGTGAAATCGCTTGTAAAAAAGCCCTTATTATAGTAATATAATAAAGACGAAAAGGATGTGTTTCTATGCTTAAAAAATGGTTTGACCCAGGTAAAAAAGAGCTCAAAGAAGCACGGAAAATAGCTGATAAAGTTTTTGCTCTTGAAGCAGAAATGGCTCAGTTAACCGATGCAGAACTTCAAGCGAAGACACCATGGTTCAAAGAAAGATATCAACAAGGTGAATCCTTGGAACTCCTCATGCCTGAAGCTTTTGCTGTTGTGAGAGAAGCTTCAAGACGTGTCACGAAATTATTTCCATACTATGTACAAGTCTTAGGTGCGGTTGCCATATTCCATGGTAATATCGCAGAAATGAAGACCGGTGAAGGTAAAACTTTGACTGCTGTTATGCCAGCTTATCTATCTGCATTAAATGGCGAAGGTGTTCATATCGTTACTGTTAACGAATATTTGGCTAAACGTGAAGTGCAAGGGGACATTGGTGACCTCTTCCGCTTTTTAGGTTTAACGGTAGGTCTTAACTTAAGAGATATTACGAGAGAAGAAAAAAGAGCAGCCTATGACTCAGATATCTTATATTCAACAAATGCTGAATTAGGGTTTGACTATTTAAGAGATCACATGGTTTTATATGCCAAAGACATGGTTCAACAACGTGGCTTAACCTACGCGATTATCGATGAAGTTGACTCCATTTTAATTGATGAAGCGAGAACACCACTCATTATTTCTGGTGGTGAGAAAAATAATCATAATTTATATCAATCTGCAGATCGTTTTGCTAAATCATTAAGAGATGAAGACTTTGAAATTGATTTGGAATCTAAGACGATTGCGTTAACTCCATCTGGAATTAAACGTGCAGAACAAATCTTCCAATTAGAAAACTTATATGATTTAAGACATGTCACTTTAGTACATCATATCAATAATGCACTTCGTGCTGTTCATATCATGTCAAGAGATGTTGAATATGTGGTACAAGATGGTGAAGTTTTAATCGTCGACCAGTTTACCGGTCGTATTTTACGCGGACGTCAATTTTCTGAGGGCTTACATCAAGCACTCGAAGCTAAAGAAGGCGTTCAAATTAAAAAAGAAACAGTCACAGTTGCAACCATTACCTATCAAAACTTCTTTAGAATGTATAAAAAACTTTCAGGTATGACTGGTACAGCTAAAACTGAGGAAGAAGAATTTAGAGATATTTATAACATGGATGTTGTCGAAGTTCCAACCAATGCTCCTGTCATTCGTTTAGATGAACCAGACTTCATTTATGCAAACCAAGAAGATAAATTTAATGCGTTATGTGATGAAGTTGAGATGAGACATCAAAAGGGTCAACCTATGCTTATTGGTACAATTGCGGTTGAAACATCAGAACTTTTATCACGCATGCTTAAATTAAGACGAATTAACCATGAAGTATTAAATGCTAAAAATCATGAACGAGAAGCAGAAATCGTTGCTAAAGCAGGTCTTATGGGCTCTGTGACGATTGCAACCAACATGGCCGGTCGTGGTACCGATATTAAACTTGGATCAGGTGTTGTTGCACTTGGTGGGTTAGCTGTTATCGGTAGTGAACGTCATGAATCTAGACGTATCGATAATCAGTTAAGAGGTCGTAGTGGTCGCCAAGGTGACCCTGGATACTCAAGATTTTATCTATCAGCTGATGATGAACTTATGCAACGTTTCGGTGGTGATACCTTTAAACGTCGTGTTGAAATGCTTGAAAGATTAAATACTACAGGTGAACCTTTAGCATCTAAAATGTTTTCACGTTTTGTTTCCTCTGCACAAAAACGTATTGAAGGAAACAACTATGATACACGTAAAAACGTATTAAAGTATGATGATGTCCTTCGTAAACAAAGAGAAATCATTTATAAAGAACGACGTGATGTGTTAACTCTAGGATCGATTGAAAATCAAGTTCGTGATACGGTGAGAAAGAGTTTATCAAAAACACTTCATCAGTTTATACACCCTGCAGGCAAAAATCAATTTAAGATTGATGATGATAACATCATCGCAACCTTTAATGGAAATATCTTTATGCCAAACACACTTCAAAAAGAAACGATTGAAAAAATGGATGAAGTGGAATTAGAAGCTTATATTTTAGAATTAGCAGAAAAAGAACTTAACCGTAAAAAGGAAATGGTTCCACCAGAAATTTATAATGAATTCTTAAAAGTAGTTATGTTACGTGTGATCGATACCTATTGGATGCGTCACATCGATGCGATGAGTGAACTTAGACAAGCAGTCGGCTTACAAGCATACGGTCAGCAAAGTCCTCTTGTGATTTACCAACAACAAGGACTTGCTATGTTCAATGAGATGGTTGATAACATTTCTAAAGACGTGACCCGCTATGCGATTCGTGCACAAATCCAATACAACGTGGAACGCGAAGCAGTTGTTAAAAACACACAGACCAATGAAGGTCGCAGTGATCAAAAACCAAAGAAACCTAAAGTTAAGAAAAATCGTGGCCAGCGCAATATGCCTTGGCGTTAAGGAGGTCTTTTTGTGGAAACCTATGAAGTCAATAAGTTAATCAACCAGCATACTGAAAGTATCAATGACTTGCGTAAAGCGATAGGACCACAAAAACTTGAAGAGTCCTATCAAGCCTTAAACAAACAAATGCAAAATCCTGATTTTTGGTCGAATACGAAAGAAGCCAAAAAGGTGACGAAAGAAGCAACTGCGATTAGAGAAAAACTTGATAAATTTGCATCCTTAGTTCATACCTTTGAACAACTCGTAGATTGGTATCAGATCAGTGAAGAAGGAACTGAAGAATGGACGATTTTAGAAGATGATCTCGAAGCTTTTGGTAAAGAACTTAAAGTATTTGAAGTTGAAACCATTTTAAATGGACCTTATGACCACGCTAATGCCATTTTAGAACTACATCCTGGTGCAGGTGGAACAGAGTCTCAAGACTGGGCAGACATGCTTTACCGGATGTATGTGAGATATGCTCAAAAGAAACGGTTTAAAGTTGAAATCTTGGATTATCAAGCAGGTGAAGAAGCGGGAATCAAATCTGTGACACTACTCATTAGAGGTCCATATGCTTATGGTTATTTAAAAGCAGAACGCGGTGTGCACCGATTAGTTAGAATTTCTCCTTTTGATTCAAATGCAAGAAGACATACATCCTTTGTATCACTTGACGTGATGCCTGAAATGGATGAAGATTACGATATCGAAATCAAAGATGAAGATTTAAAGATTGATGTTTATCGTTCTGGTGGTGCGGGTGGACAGTCTGTCAACACAACAGACTCTGCGGTGCGTATCACCCATTTACCTACAAACATTGTTGTGACATGTCAAAATGAACGCAGTCAATTAAAAAATAAAGAATCAGCGATGAGTGTTTTAAAAGCAAAACTGTTGCAAGAAGAGATTCGTAAACAAGAAGAACTCATTAAAAACATTAAGGGCGAACAAAAAGAAATCGGTTGGGGTTCCCAAATTAGATCTTATGTTTTCCATCCTTATCAAATGGTGAAAGACCATCGTACCAACTATGAAGTTGGACAAGTTGACCTCGTGATGGATGGTGAACTTGACGGTTTTATCAATGCTTATCTTAAAGCAGGTGATGCCAATGAATAAAGCTAAAATCAGAGAAGTAATTGAAATAACAGCAGGTGTGATGATCATGTCTGCTGGTTTCTATTTCTTTTTACTACCTTTAAATCTTGTGATTGGTGGTGTCATGGGGGTTGCAGTTATCACACGTGACATCATCCCAGTCTCACTTTTCATGTATATCGCAAACTTTATATTACTCATGATTGGATGGGCTGTTTTAGGTAAAGTTTTCTTTGTGAAAACTGCACTTGCAACTCTTTTATCACCGACCATTGTTTGGATCTTAGAACTGACTATTCCATCTAATTATTTTATGAAATTTATGACAGAAAGCCCACTGCTTATTGGTGCAGCTTTCGGTGGGATCTTTTTAGGTATTGGGTTAGGCATCGTTATTCGAAATAATGCAACGACCGGTGGCATCGATGTCATCCAAAATATCATGCATAAATACCTACATATTTCATTTTCGACAGCAATGTATATTACTGATGGCATTATTATCTTTATTGCCATGCTTATTGATTTTCAGTTGGGACTTTATGCTGTTGGATCGATGATGATCAGTGGTATTTTAATCGATCGATTATCGATTGAAGGCATGGCAGGTTATACGGTCTTTATTGTGACAGACCATACTGAGATGATGCAACAAAAGATTTACGAGAAACTAGAAAGAGGTATCACCAAAGTAAAAGTTGTTGGTGGTTACTCTAAACAAGATAAAGAAATGATTGTTTGCACGGTAGACCGTGCACAACTTTATATCTTTAAACATATCATTAAACAAACCGATCCTAAAGCATTTACCTTTGTTACAAAAACAAAAGAAGCCTTAGGTGAAGGGTTTAGTAGGGAGAGTGCACAATGGTAGGGAAAAAATTAGGCATTCTATTTTTAGTCAGTGTTATCTTTTCATTTTTTGCTGGGTTTTATGCACAACGCATTTTACCAAGTGCGCCAACATCTAATAGCGGTAATATGTTTAACTACATCATCGAATCGTTTGAAAATTATTATTACTATGATTTAGATGATGCAGAAATTCATGATGCATTTATCGCATCCATGGAAGCGACCATTAATAAAATTGGAGAACTCAATGGTGATCCCTATACGAGATTAGTCGCAACCCCACTTGCATCTGGACCTTCTGATGAAGAAAAATTTGTAGGCATTGGTGTTAGTTTTCTTTTTGAAGACTTAAATTTAAGAATTGGTTATGTGTATCCTCAAGGTGCAGCGCACCATAAGCTTTATCCCAATGATTTAATCATCGGTGTTAAAGATGGGGAAGATATGATTTATTTTAATGATCTTGTAAGTGATGATGCAGTGCTTCAACTTCTTGCGGGTGAAGAAAATGCTACAAAATCATTTATCGTTTTAAATCCAGATGAAGAAGAGACAATCGTAGATATTACCTATCAAGAGATTTTAACACCAACAGCATATTCAAAAGATTTAGGTGAACAAGATATTGCCTATATCAAGATTGATCGTTTCTCTGGAGCATCAGAAAACACGTTAGGTACAGCACATGTCTTTCAAAATACGTTAAATGCGTTAGAATCAACCCTTTTATCTGGAGAAGGGAAAACGCTTATTCTCGATTTAAGAAATAATCCTGGCGGTGCATTGTCAGCGCTTCATAATCAGGGTATAAGTGGTGAACTCCCAGGGATTACCCAACAACTTCTCATGCAAAACATTGAATCCCCACTCTTCACCATGATTCCTAAAACAGGTACGGTTCAATCATTTTATGGTGCTTTATCTCAGAAAAAACCTTATGATATTAAAGTTTTAGTCAACGAACATTCTGCATCTGCAGCAGAAGTACTTGCAGCTGCACTTCAAAAAGAAGGTGGATATGAACTTTATGGAAGACCTACCTATGGTAA
>MIDA01000018.1:51703-58221 GCA_001830045.1 Tenericutes bacterium RIFOXYA12_FULL_35_10
TTATCAAAACCAAGTGAGATTACAAGATATCAACGGTATGCGCTATTATTTAGTCTATACCGAAGGTGAATGGTTTTATGGTGATGGACTTAATGTAGCTACAACACCACTCGATGTAAATCTAATATCAGAATCAGGTATCTTCAGTATAGAAATGCCGGTTTACCAAGGTGAAATGTCAATCGATAAAGTCTATGAAACATTAGGTGATTATCAAGCATTCTTCAATGTCTATTACAACCTAACCGGCTTAGCTGAACTACGTACAGATGGTTATTTTGATCAAAAAACAAGAGATATTGTTTTCCAATTTAATACAGAACACGAATTAAATAGTGATCACATCACACTAGAAACTGCACGAATGATTCATCATATCTATATGGATTTGATGTATGATCTTAATCAAGATCAAGAGTTACAGACCTTGATTGATCTCATTAAACAAGCCTAAATGAGAACAGTGACAGGGCTTAAAAAAGCCAAATCGCATGTTGAAATCACGTTTGATGAGCACATGACGATCCTTGTGGAATCAGAACTTGTTATCAAATACCATTTATATGTTTCTCAACAATTAGAAGATGAGACCTATCAGTCTTTTAAAGACGAGAATGACTATCTATCGACGCTACGATTTGCATTAACAAAACTCAAAAAAATGATGACATCAAAAGAACTATCAGACTTACTTAAACTTCAACCCGTTTCTGAACGTATTCAAAAAAAAGTTTTAGTTTATGTCATTGATAAACACTATGTTGATGATTTAAGTTACGCGAAAACGTATATGATGCTTAAAAAGTATCAAGAAGGTCCTAGCATGATGAAGCATCGTTTAAAGGAAAAAGGCATTTCTGAAGAGATTTTAAACATCATTTTTTCTGAGTATCCAGCACATCAGATTGCACGTGAACTCGTTATCTCTAAATTCAAATCGATGAAAAAGAAAACGAAGCGACAAGCATTTCAAACGATTAAAATGCACTTGATCTCTAAAGGTTTCGATCAAGAAGTGATTGAGCATGCTTTACTTAAGGAACAAGACACATATCAAGGCGATGAATCAAAACTTCTAAAAGATGCATATGAAAAGTGTTTAAGAATGTATCAAAAAAAATTAACTGGTTACGAACTCGAACAAAAAATCAAAGAAAAACTGTATCAAAAAGGCTTTTCATATGACATGATTAAAGCCTATCTTGAAGAAAAAAAACTTCAATCATGGTAAAATCATGATTGGAGTTTTATGTTTTTAAGGAGGGTTATGATGAGATGCTACATCAATGGAATAATTCATCCAATGACTGAAGAATCATTGGTCTATCATTCAATAGCAACAAATCAAGGTGTTATTGTTCATATCGATGATCACATTGATTTAAAACAATGCGAATCGATCGTTGATTTAAAAGGAAACCATCTTTATCCAGGTTTTGTTGATGCGCATTTGCATCTTTTGGGATATGGTGAACACTTATCAACACTAAATGTCAGTTCATGTCATACGAAAGAAGCATTATTCGAATTACTAGATCAACATCTAAATAAACCTTTTGTGTTTGCTCAAGGTTATATTGATATCGGTATTACAAAACATGATTTAGATAAAAGATATAAAGATCAAATGATTCTTCTTAGACATAATGACTTTCATGGACTCACCTTAAATCAAAAGGCACTTGATCATTTTAACGTATCTGATGAAACAGGTATTTTAAAAGAATTAAAAGCACAACATGTCCTAGATCTTATTCCAAAGCACTCAAAAGAAGAACTTTCAGAGATGCTAAAAAAAGCACTTGAGAAACTATATCATTATGGCATTACAGGTGGACACTCCGATGATCTTTTCTATTATAATGGCTTTGATGAGACGTATAGTGTTTTTGAAGATGTCTTAAAGACACATCCATTTCGAACACATCTTTTAATGCATCATGAGGTCATAGATGACTTTATCAAGTCTAAAAAATCATGGGGAGTCCAAAATCCCTACCTAGAACTTGGTGGTGTTAAAATGTTTTATGATGGCACGATGTCATCTCAGACAGCACTTATGAAAGATCCTTATCTTAAGTCGTCACATCATGGTGAAGTTGTGATGGGAAAAGATTTTTTTGAAAATACCCTAATAAAAACAAGAAGTCATGGATTAACAGCTGCCATTCATGTGATTGGTGATCAAGGGCTAGATGATGTCTGCGAACTTCTTTTGAAACATCCGCCAAGACAAGGGTTTAAAGATCGCATCATTCATGCACCCTGGTTGATGAAAAAAACTTTACCTAAATTGATAGATAAACCATTAACGATTGATATACAACCGCCATTTTTAGCATCCGACTTACCAAGAGCATATACGCTTTTTTCAAAGAAACCAGAATATGAGTTTCCTTGGAAAACGTATTTAGATCATCAGATTATCATCTCTGGATCTTCTGATGCACCTGTTGAAGATCCAAACCCTCTTATAGGAATAAAAGATGCCATTTTTAGAAGATCAAGAGAAGATATGCACGTCTATCAAAAAGAAGAATCGCTATCTTCCTTTGAAGCGATAAAACTTTATTCTACCTATGCACATGCACAATCTATTTATGGTAAAAAAGGTTATATCAAGGAAGGTTATGTCGCAGACTTTACGGTCTTAGATCTTGATTTAATGCATGCGCATGAGCACGCATTTAATGGAAATCATGTTGTCATGACCATCATTGATGATGTGATTGTTTATACACGTAAGTTATAGGCATAAAACTTGAATCACTAACCTTAATCAAGTAAAATGAAACATGAATTCATCAGATAGGATTGTGTGATATGAAATTAGAATTTTGGCTCGATTATCTTTCACCACTGTGTTATAAACAACATCAAGTGATCGAACAACTCAATAAGAAATATACATTTCAAGATTTAGAAATCTTGTATCGCAGTTATGAGATGATTCCTCAGTTTGAACCATCTTCTGATTGCACATTTGAACATGTCTTATCACAACATCATGTCTTAACTGAAGAAGAGGTTAAAGTAATGTTTGGAGAACTTCCAAAATCATTAAGACCTGTTAAAGTCATCGATGCACATCGTCTATCTCATCTCGCTAAAAAATACGATAAGGCTTTTGATTATAATAAACAAATCTTTAAAGCTTACTACGTTGAAAAACTAGACATTTCAAACCATGATGTTTTAAGAAAAGTAGCTAAAAGAGCTGGTTTAGAAGAGCATAAAGTGAATGAGGTTTTAAACTCTAATCTCTTTTATGATGCTGTACAGATGAACCGTGAAAATGCGATCATGAAAGGTATTTTTGAGATTCCTCACATGCGTATTGATGGTAAGATTAGACTCGCTGGTTATCACTTAGAAGAACATATTTTAGACGCTTTAACACAAGCTAAAATCACCTATGTAAAGACAGATTTTTGTGAAGGAGAAAACTGTGAACGCAAAAAGACTCGTTGAGTCTTTTTCTTTTAAAAGAGTCACTTTGCATAACGTTTTCACGTCTATTTACCATGAATTTCGATGATTATCATAGTATTTTTTCACAAACTATGGTATAGTTAATAAGGTTTAAAAGAATTGAGGAAAAAGATGAATCTATTATTTAATGAATTACCGATTTTAGAAACAACAAAACAGGCTATTGAGGCTTTAGGATTGGTCGAAACGACATCCATTCAGCATCATGCAATTCCCAAAATGTTAGAGGGAAAAGATCTCATTGGCCAAGCACAGACAGGAACAGGTAAAACGTTTGCGTTTGCTATTCCTATTTTAGAGAAGTTGGATTTAACCAATGATCATATTCAAGCATTGATTATTTGTCCAACCAGAGAACTCACACTTCAGGTGTATAAAGAGTTTATTAAACTTGTCAAATTCAACAAAGCTATTCGCGTCACCTCCATTTATGGTGGTGAGTCGTATAATAAACAGTTTAAAGCTCTTGCAGAAAAGCCACACATTGTTGTCGCGACACCAGGAAGAGCGATTGACCATCAAGATAGAGGAACGATTGATTTTTCACACGTCAAAATCCTAGTGATGGATGAAGCCGATGAAATGTTAAAGATGGGCTTCCAAGAAGATTTAGAGCGTTTACTTAAAGACACTCCGAGTGAAAGACAAACCGCGCTGTTTTCAGCAACGATTCCCCCTTTCATTAAGAAAGTGGCTGAAAAGTATCAACACTCACCAGAGATCGTTAAGATTGAAACAGCAACCTTAACCGTATCTAAGATTGAACAGATTGTTTATCATGTTAAAAAATCAGACCGCGATCAATTATTGATTCGTGTACTCGATTTTTATCAACCTGGTTCTGCAATCATTTTCGCAAATACGAAAAATGATGTTGATCAACTCTCTGAATTCTTGCAGAAGCATCAATACGAAGCAGACGCACTCCACGGTGATTTAAAACAATCACAACGTGATTATGTCATGGGACGTTTCAGAGTGAAGAAACTTAAGTATTTGATTGCGACTGACGTTGCAGCCCGTGGTCTTGATATTTCACATGTCGACATGGTCATCAACTACGAAATTCCATTTGAAGATGAAATCTATGTTCACCGTATCGGTCGTACCGGCCGTGCAGGTAAATCAGGTATGTCAGTTTCACTCGTCTATCCATCGATGCGTGGAAAACTACAAATGATTGAACGTTTTATTAAAACCAAGATGATTGAAAAAGCAATTCCAACAGAAGAAGAAATTGCTGAAAAAATGGAAAAACGTAATTTCAAAGGAATCACTGATCTCATTTCTTCGAATGAAAAATCACACGATGAACTCATTCAAAGACTTGAAACAGAAGGTTTTTCAAAAGATCAAATCATTTCAGCACTGATCGAACAGCATCTAGAACAACCAAAAACGTATGATGCTATTGAAGTACCACAAAATAGACGTAGAGATGATTCTAGATCTTCTGAAGGTCGCGGACTTGGTAGACAAGTTAGAGACCAAAGAGATTCTAGAGGCAGCAGAGATTCTAGAGAATCAAGAGAATCTAGACAACCAAGAGAATCTAGAGATCAAAGCGAACCAAGTGAAAGAAGAGGTTCTACGAACTATCGTATGGCTTCCATCAATCTTGGTAAAGAAGATGGTATCCGTCCTGTACAATTACTTGATTTATTCAAGAAACACGCAGACATGTTTCCTAAGAATGTCGGTGATATTATCATGAATAAAAACGATACTGAATTCCAAATTCATCCTGCAGCAATCAAGCGTTTAGAAGAACTTAATGGTAAGATTATCAACGGCAAAAAGATTAGAATATCGCTTGGAAAGAACAAATAAGCAAAAAAAAATACAAAAATATGAATCATTCATGTTACAATGAATATGAAATTCATATTTTTTTATTTTATAAAAATAAAGGAGGACAAGATGGCACATCTGTTTGACACCATACACCCGAATTTTTTCAGTGTGCTCTCCTCCCCTAATAAAAAGACATATGTCGATTGCATCTTCATTATTTACCATACGATTGACACCGTTGAAGACGCTTTTCAGGGGGACCGTGAAGTAATCATCCAAAGGCTCATTGATTATTTTGATGAACAGCCTTTAGATGAATTTTTAGATGTGGAGGAAGATGAACCTGCACGCACATCACGCCAAAAAGCGCTACACGTTATTAACATTTTAAAAAAGAATGGATGGTTAGGCGAAGAAGAATTAGGTGATTACAAGACATCGCTTAATCTTTTTGACTATTCTATTCAACTGATTGATATGCTTGAAAATATCTCGCAAAACCGTCAGAGTGAATACACAGGTGAAATATATACCGTGTATTCTCTTTTGTCTAGCTTTAATATCGATGAAGGTATCGGTGTTTTAGAACAAGCGTATCAAAAGACACATGATATTTTAAGAAAACTGAAAGCACTTAAGGCGAATATTTACCGCTATTATTTTGACATTACAAAAAAACATAATAAAAATGATTTACACCATTTACTTGAAAAACTATTGGTTGAATATAAACAAAATTTCTTTGATTCAGCCTATTATAATTTGAAAACAACGGATTCATTACCTCGTTATAAACGTTTTATTTTAGAGTCAATCAGCAAGATTCAAAATAATGAAATACTCATGGATCAACTCGCTTACAAAGTTCAAAACATTAAACGTGTAGAAGACTATAATGATGCTTTCCATTATGTTGAAGATCGTTTACGTTTTATCACAGATTCCTTTGCATCTTTAGAACATCTTATTTTAGCAATCGATAGAAAAAATGAACAATACATCAGTGCTGCAGCAGCTAAAATATTATTCTTAACCAATCAATCAGATGACATCGAAGGTATTTTCAATAGGCTCTTTAAAATCATCTTAACGAACAAAGAAGTTAATTATAATGAGATTTTTTATCTCACACAGATGAAAAACTTCGATACTGGTTCCTTATACAATCAACGTAGAATGAGAGTTGAGACAATACCTGAAGAGATCACATTTGATGATGATCTCATTAGCGA
>MIDA01000019.1 GCA_001830045.1 Tenericutes bacterium RIFOXYA12_FULL_35_10
AGGAAATCAAGCAGTGATCACAGCGGTGATTATTGGTGGATCGGTATCAGGTCTGGCAGTTATCATTTTCTTAGTACGAAAGTTCGTGTTAAAGATATGAAAGAAGTAACAGATATTTTATTAAAAGCGATTGAAGAGGGCTCCTTCCCAGGAGCCTCCTACGCTATTGTCAATGAAAGCGGTTTTATGGATTTAGAAACACTTGGATACTTTAGGTTATTTCCTGAAAAAGAGCTAAATAGAGATGATGTCATCTATGATGTTGCATCGTTAACCAAAGTCATTTCTACAACGACGATGATCATGAAACTGATCGAAGATGGATTAATTCATCTTCATACACCAGTTAAAGATATACTACCCGAATTTAAACATCACGCGATTACGGTATATCATCTACTCACGCATACATCGGGTTTACCAGCAGATATCAAACGCGCATATACATTAAAATCGAGAGATGAAGTCGTTGAAAAAGTTTTTAGTGCAGATTTGATTCATGCTGTTGGTGAAAAGATTATTTATTCTGATATCGGTTTTATTCTTCTTGGGTTTATGATTGAAAGATTAACAAAGAAGAAGCTATCTGAGTTTGCAGATGAAGTGATTTTTAAACCTCTTGGGATGAACGATACAGGATACTATCCGATTAAAGAAAGAACTGCTCCTACAGAACTTAGACAAGATGAGGTTTATTCAGGTTATCTTCAAGGTTTAGTTCATGATGAAAAGTCATTTGCTTTAGGCGGAGAAGCGGGGCATGCTGGTTTATTTTCAACAGCAAAAGATATTGGTCTATTTATGCAAAGAATCTTAAAAGGAAAGTTTGTCTTAAAACAAGAAACACTTGATTTACTATTTCCAGTAAGAGAAGAACGTATCTTAGAAGATGGTACACATCTCGCAAGATCTCTTGGGTGGGATAAACCCACAGGAAGATCTTCTGCAGGTATGTATGTTGATTTTGATGAGACGATTATGCATACAGGATTTACGGGATGTAACATGTTTATTGACAGGAAGCATGATATTGGATTCGTGATGTTATCCAACGATGTTCATCCAACAAGACTTACTAAAGGCATATTAAAATTACGCCACGATATATCGAATGTGGTGGTATTAAAGAAAGGAAGTAGGTTATGAAAAAACTGAGTTTACTTTTATTTGTCTTCATAACAACCATTTTTTTAGTCAGTTGTTCAGTGAATGTAACCATTGATGGTGATGCATCGGTTTCCATAAAGGAAGGCGATACGCTTATGCTTGATTTAACAACAACGGACGAAGATGGCTTAACGTTTAGTTCATCGGATGAAGAGGTTGTTACAGTCGATGAAGATGGTTTAATCACAGGGGTGAGTGAAGGAGATGCAACGATTACAGTCACATCAAAATCTAATCCAGATATCGCATTTGAGGTTAGCGTTGAAGTAACCAAAAAGGTTTTAATAACTTCTGAGGTGAATCAAATTATTGTCACAATAGGTATGCAAACAACGATTGACTATGAAGCAAATGATGATGTGACCTTTACATCTTCATCAGATACACTTTTTACTGTAAATAGTGAAGGTGTAATCACGGGTGTTGGAGAAGGATCTGGTACTGTTACAATCACTTCAGTAACTGATCCCGATGTTTTGATTTCTATTGGTGTCACTGTAAGAAAAGTTGTATCCGTTGAAGTGACAGATTATCCACAAGACATGATTGTAGGTGAAACGGGAACTTTAACTGTAAATAGTACAGAAGATGTCACTTATGAAACATCAGATGAAACAGTTTTAACTGTTGATGAAACAGGTGTGATGACACCCGTTGGAGCTGGAGTTGTAACTATAACAGTTCGCTCAAGTTATGATGAATCAGTGACTGCTACGGTTCAAGTTCAAGTCTATTTACCTATTGAAAGTGTCACATTAGAAGATTTAGGTAAAATTAATGTTTATGGAGATACCCAGTTATCAAAAACTGTACTTCCAGAAAATGCTTATCCTAAATTAACGTACACAAGCTCAGATGAAACAGTGTTAACGATTGATAGTGAAGGTATTGTTACACCACTTAAAGAAGGTAGTGTCACGATTACAGCAACATCAACGATGAATGAAACAATAACCCATTCAATTACTGTTGAAGTTATTAATCAAATCATTGTTAATCAAACTGTGACATCAGGAACTTTAGATGTTGAAGGTATGACGTATACATTTGGTATCGATTTATTTAATTCATTAACAACTGCAATCGAAGAAGCTCTTCCTTATGCTAAAGTGATTGTTCAAGAAGGTACTTATACATCAGATTTAGTCATTAATAAAGAAGGACTTTCATTAGTTGGTGAAGCCAATGCCAAAGTTGTTGGTGATATTTTGCTTGCAGCAAATCACATCCATTTAAGTGGATTTCAGATGATGGGTGATTCTTCAATCACATCGAATATTGTTTTAGAAGGTCTTGATATTCAGATGATTCATGCAACTGATCTAACAGGTAATTTTATCAACATTCATGGCGTTAAAAATGGTATTACCATCAGTAATAACACCATCGAAAACGTAAATGGAATTGCGATTAACGTTGAAAGTTATGAAAGTGGTGTTGTATTAATTAACAAAAATATCATTACGAACGCAAATTTAGCTATTTCAGTGAAACCTGCTGAAACCTATGAATTAACAACAGAAATTAAAGTTGAACGCAATGAGATTACCGATGTCATTGATGGTATCGTCATTGAAACAGGCGGCGATATTCATGCATATGCGCGCTTTAATAGTGTGACTTTAGCATCAGGTTTCCTAGCAAGATCCAATGCAGGTAGTGATGTTGAATTTACTTTAAATCATTGGGGATTAGAAACCTTAGATTTAAATAAGTTTGAATTTATTGAAGAAGTGATGTTACAAGGTTATTACACGTTAAAGACAGACATTATTTCTGAATTAAACTATAACCCACTGATTCCAGTGAAATTTATCATTACAAATCCAATTACTGAAATATTAATTGGTGAAACGTATAAGTTGGAATATGAAATCCTTCCTTATGACTTAGAAACAACCTATGTCAAATGGATTACATCAAATCCAGAGATCTCTGTTATTTCAACCGATGGTACCTTTACACCAACAAAGAGTGGGGATGTGACATTTACCGTGAGATCTTCTCAAAAAACAACAATCAATATGCCAATCACGATTACAGTAACAACCTATCCAGGTATTGAATTAACACCAACGAATGTTGAAAACAATAATTTAGTAGGTTCAACATTAACATTAGATGCGACACCATTCCCCGTATCGATTCAAGATGCAGATGTATCATTTGAATCAAGTAACGAGACGGTTGCAACCGTTGATGGCACAGGTATTGTTTCACTACACCAAGCAGGGGTTGTCACGATTACTGCTAAATTAGTTGATGATCCAAGTGTTACAACCGCATATACCTTTGAAGTTTATAGTGCATTAAATGAAAATAATTTAATGGATTTACTCACGATGAGTATGGTGACCTATACAACTCCACATCGTTGGACAGCAGTAGGTGTTGGTTTTAACTATGATGATTTCAAGTATGAAAGTGTCTCTAAATATTATTTTGGTGATTATGTAATTAATCAATCGAAGATGGTACCTGTTTCATCAGGCATTCGTCCAGGTGAACCTATGGATCCACATCCAGAAGGAATCACTCAGTATAACGAAGATAATGTGTATTGGGTTGTTATTCATGATACAGCTAATACCAATCCAGGTTCAGGAGCGCTAGCACATGCGAACTACTTACTTAGTAACGCGATGAATGGTACAGAGCTTTGGGCTTCATGGCATTTCACGATTGATGACAAAGCGTTATATCAACATATTCCTGAAAACGAAAGAGCGTTCCATGCAGGCGATGGTTCATCTAGACCAGGAACAAGCACAACTTATCTTGGTGGTGGTAATAGAAATGGTATCGGTATTGAAACCGGTGTTAACCAAGATGCCGATGTTTATCGCATTTGGCAAAGAACAGCTAAATTTGGTACAGCATTACTAAATAAGTATAATTTACCACTTGCTAACATGAGATACCACGTTGATTTCTCAGGTAAAAACTGTCCACAAACCATGCGTAATGCAGGGTTAGTTCCACTGTTTGAAGAGATGAAATGGTATGAATATACGATTGGTAAAAACTTTAGTGATGCACAGATCGAATTCGTTTCAAATAACCCTGAATATGTTGATCATACAGGTCGTGTCATTCAAATGCCAGACCGTGCAATGACAGTCAGTTACACCGTAACAGTGACTTTGGGTACAGAAACTGTAGCAAGAACATTCTATAGTTATTTACCTGGTACAGTGAAGTAAAAATCGTATTCACTGAAAAAAATTATCAAAATGCGGAATTCACTGTTGAAATCGTGAAACATTTGAAAATCAAATTGACAGCGCTTTCAATAGAAGTGTAAAATACACTTAAAATAGAAACAAAAATTAGGAGGAAAATAATGAAAAAAGTAGTAGCATTCTTTCTGCTTGGTCTGTTTGTTGCGTTAGCGACATCATTCACAACACAAGCAGCTGAAGGTGATTTGGTTGATTTATATCCATATAATCAAATCGCTTGTCTTGAAGGCACAAACGCATGTACACAAACCAAACTCGGTGATTCTTTCTGGGATTTGGAATATGCAGGACACCGTTATCATTTCGTAAAAGGTGCAGCTCGTTTTGCAAGTCAATTTAATGACGCTAACTCAAGCGGCACAATCAGTGCAGGTGAAATGGGTGGCGCATTATCATGGAACGCTTTCGCAGCATTAACCATTAACAACACTGCTGAAGAAGTTGTTCTTGTATCTGCAAACACACGTACAGATTTAACATCAGTTGTTCATCGTATGTATTCTTATTTTGATGAAACTGGTAAGCTTCAAATGTTTGAAGATCATATCTCAGCATATTATATCTTCAACGATGGTACACCTGAAGCACCAGATTGGCGTTTAGCAACAGAAGCTGAAAAGACAGCTTATGATGCTGCTCCAACAGAATCTAAACCAGTTACAACAAGAGCTACACATATTCGTATGAAGCTCGATGCAACTGATTCTAATGGTTACAAACTTGAACCACTTGGTTACTTAAAATGGTCATATGCTGATGCAGCAGTTGGTGCTCCAGTAGCTGATTTATCACTCATTATGGAAGGTAACCCAGACGATGTAGTTATTCCAGCAGGTTGGACAGTAGTTTCTTGGGGTACAAACGATAGAGGCACATTAAACCCAGCGACTACAGCATATATTAAGTCAATGCCAACATTAATGCTTAACACAGCATTAGCTCCAATGGAAACCATTTATACAACTCAACTACCAGCATTTAATAATGCATTAGGTGCTTCTGATGATGACCTTGGAACTCCAGGTATCAACATCGTTGTTGACTATAATGGTGCATTCACATTACCAGAAGGTATTGAAGCAACTTATGTTGATATGTTTGATGCTGAAGGCGACATTATTAACACAACAAGAAAGATTAACTTTAAAGTCGAAATTTTCCAAGATGACGTTTTATTAGAAACAATTACGTATACTTATGATTCAGGTACTGATGCATATACCGCTTCAGGCGCAGCTACTGTCGTTGATTCTTCAGTCTTCGGTGCTGGCTATAAAGCCGTTTATTCAGCAGTTAACCCAGAAGATGCAACAGCAATTAAATCTGTTGAAGCAGATATCGTCGTTGGTGTTATGCCTCCTAAATTTGCAGGCGTAGCTAACAGATTTGCTGATGAAGCCGTTTATGTTGATTTAATGGCTGGTATTACAGCAGATGATGGTTATGGTAATGATATCACTGATAACATTGAAGTAACTATTCCTCAAGGATTAAATATTTATTCTCCAAAACCAGGATCATATACAATCGGTTTAGAATTTACACATCATGTTCATTTTGATGGCGTTCAATCTACACTTGATTTCAATGGTACGTTAAAGAATTGGGATGAAACAACAAGTTATAATGCAGACCGCGATGTTAACTCATTCAGTGGTAACTATGCCGTATGGGATGATTTAACAATGCATTTCAGAGATGCAGCATCTGCTTGGGGTTCAGTATTCGTTGTTGTTGGTGCTGATGGTAAAGTTGATGAAATTTATGACCGCTATGACTGGGGTTATACTTCAGAAACTGAAAATGACGTCATTAAAGATGCTACTCACTTTGCAGCATGGCAAGCAGCTGTTCAAATCGAAGAAGGTGGCTTTATCGTTACCGCTCATGGTTCTACTTATGCTCCAGCTCTTCGTGCATTAGTTTATGATTCACCAGTAACACTCGTTGTTGGTTATCCAGATTTTGATTATGATATCGTTAAGACTGCTTCATACGTATTAACAGTTGACGATTTAACAGCTCCACAAGCTTTAGTTGTTAACCATAACTATAAGATTGAAGCTGACGAATTTGCTACAGTTAACCAAGCTATTCTTGCGAACATCGTAGCATTCGATAATTTTGATTCAGTTGACGATTTAGCAGTATACGTATCTAACAACGGTGGTCTTGATTTCGATACTCCAGCAGTATACACTGTAGAAGTTACTGTAGAAGACTTAGCTGGTAATTCCACTGTTCAAACATTTACTGTAGAAGTTATTGCTCCAAAACTAGATAATGATGATGTTCAAGATATTATTGATGAACAAACTGTTTCTGAAGAAGACGTTACATCTATGCTTGATGATTTAGAAACAGCAATTAACAATAACACCTTAACTCCTGCACAAATCCAAGCATTAATCGATGCAGCGAAAGCAGCAGCTAAGACGGAAACTCTTGAATCACTTCCAGAAGACGAAGTTGGTACTAAACTTGGTGTCACAATCGTTATCGCTTTAGGATCATCTGCACTTTCATTTGCAGGCGCAGTCTTATTCTTAAAGAAAAAGATCTAATCTAGGGTTAAAAAACTTACATAATTGAAGCTAACGAAGTACCCGACCTCTTATCGGGTACTTTGTGTTAGCCAACGCGCGCACACGTACGAGGAAATCGTATGCGCTGAAAATAATTTTTCATTTTCGAAAAAGGGGATTCTCTGTGTCGGAAGATTGAAATTATTGGTTATAATGAAATTGACTTAAAATAACGTTAGATATAACTAGAAGTCAATATTTTGGAAGAAAAGAGGTTTCATACGTGAAGAAATTATTAGGATTCTTCCTTTTAGCTACATTAGCGCTTGCACTTGTTGCTTGTGGTAATGGCGGAGAGGAAACACCACCAGTCGATACTGAACCTACAACAACCAATACAGCAAGTATTTCTGGAGCAACTGAAGTGACAATCACTGTTGGCGATGAGTTTAATCATCTCGAAGGCGTGACTGCAACGGATACTGTCTCTGGTGATCTTACATCAAGTATTACGGTTGAAGGTCTCACATCGCTTAATACAAATGCAGCGGGTAACTATACACTGACATATAAGGTTACAGGTAGTGATGGTAATGAAGTTACTGTAACACGTCTTGTGATTGTATTAACTGCACAAGGTTGTGGCGTCCATGAAGATTTAATTAATGGTATTTGTGTGAAAAGAGATCCAACCGTGATTCGCATTATGCACGGTGCACCTTATGAAGTGGATCCATTCCATGCAAATTACTCAGGAACACAACAACAAACAAAACAAGAACGTCAAACTGAAGTTGAAGAACTTTATAACGTTGATGTTCAATACATTCCATATCCATCAAATGCACCTTGGGGACCAGACCGTGTTGAAGCAATTATTCAATCCTCAATTTCAGGTACTCATTTAGCTGAAATTTATTGGTCAGTCTCTGACTGGATTCAAAGTCTCGCTACCAGCGAAGCAATTGTTCCAGTTGATAAATATATGTCTACCATTGGTACAAACATTCGCCCAAGTTACCGTGAAGTCGGTTCATTTAGAGACCAAGTATATGGTTTCGAATCAGGTTTATTAACTGTATCATCAGGTTTATATTACAATGCAGATTTAGTTGCAAGTCTTGGTGTTCAAAACCCATCTCAAATGTATTTAGATGGCAACTGGAATTGGACGACCTTTGAAGCATGGGCACAATCAGTTAAGACAGCATTAACTGCGCTCGGTGGAAACCGTTATGCACTTGGTGGTATGCCATCCGAATATGCTGAACACATGGTACCACTTAATGGTGGATCACTCATTAATAAAGATTCAGGTCGTGTTGCATTTAACCAAAATCCAGCATTAGAAACATATACGTTCTTAAGTGATCTTTATACCAAAGGATTATTTGAAGCAACACCAGCATACGATGCAGGTTCACCCGATTGGATGGCTGGTAATGTTGCAATGTATCCTGGCCAATTATGGTTTGTCACTGCAGATAACCGTTGGGGTCAATTACCATTCGAATTAGGTTTTGTTCCATACCCATCTTCACCAACTTATACCGGTGAATATGCATCTCCAGTTTCTGGTGTTGCAGTTTATCATGTAGCAAGCGGTATGACTGCTGAAAAAGAAGAACTCGTCTTTAAGGTTTGGAATGAACTTCAACTTTGGAAGACAGACGAAGGCTATGAAACAGAATTTGGCAACACATTGATTACTAAGTTTGACGAAGCGATTTATGTAGAAGCATACTTGGCGATTTATGATAAGGTTTATCTTGAATTAATTAACGCTGTAGGCATTAGTGCGTATAGTGAATCAGGTTGGCGTCGTAATATTAATATTGGTATTCGTGAAGGAACATCGCGCACAGTTATGGATACGATTGCACCGATCTATAGGGATGCGTTAGATATTTATTTAGGAAATTAGTTGTTAACGATCCCCCTCATCTTAAAAACTTGAGGGGGTGTTATTTAAAAAAGGAGTGTTTTCGTGAAAAAACTTGTTATTATTTTACTCTCATTGGGCATCTTATTGATCACATACATTATTGTGGATGTTATTGTTTCATCCATGAATCAAGATACCCTAAGTTTTAACCAAAGCTTATCTGATGAGCTCGATTTTTCTGATTTAGCATATTACGCTGAATCTGATTATTATCAGTACACCTCATCTTTTGATGAGCTTTATCCACAAGTTGAAAACATTCTAATCGAAGGACACGATTTTTCAGATGCAACCGAACCGGTTGACATTTTGACGTCTTATGAGGGAAAAGACCACGTGTTACTGACTTCAGATGAAGGAAAGACGACATGGCAGGTTCAGATTGATGAACCAGGTTTCTATAATATTAAACTTTCTTATTATCCATATCCGGGTAAGAGTTCCGCGATTGAACGTGCGTTATACATCAATGGAGAAATTCCATTTGATGGTGCTCGTTCACTGATATTTGCCCGGATTTGGGGTAATAAAAATGAAGTTATAAAAGATATTTTTGATAATGATATTCGTCCTAGCCAAGTTGAAAAACCTGAATGGACTGAAAGTATGGTTAAAGATTCAGTGGGTTACATTCAAGAACCATATGCATTTTATCTATCAGAAGGTTTAAATGAAATTGCACTTGAAGCTATGCGTGAACCACTTTTAATCGACTCATTAGAAATTATGTCTGTTAAGGAAAGATCTACATATGAATCAGTGAAAGAAAGTTATGACACATTAGGTTATGAAACAAAAGAAAATGGACTCACTTTAGTAGAAGCTGAAGATCCAACGTATACAACATCACCTACGCTCTACCCATTAAACGATCGGACAAGTCCTTTAACACGTCCTACATCACCTTCTAAGATTAAATTAAATACCATTGGTGGTAATAACTGGGGTGTTACGGGTGACCGTATAGCATGGCAGTTTACCGTTGAAGAAGATGGTCTATATGAAATCAGTATGCGGGTTAAACAAAAACTTGCGTCAGGGATGAATGTAGGAAGAAACATCTACATTAACGGTGAAATTCCATTTAAAGAATTAGAGAGTTATGCCTTTAAACATGATAATAACTGGCGTATTCAAACCTTAGGTACACAAGAAGAAGCTTTTCTATTCTATTTTGAAACTGGTAAGATTCATACCCTTGAGATGGAAGTCTCATTAGGACAGTATGGCCCTTTGATTGCACAAATTCAAAGTTCAATTGACGTGTTAAATCGTCTATATCGTGAGATTTTAGTGTATACAGGACCAGAACCTGATCAGTACCGTGACTATCAACTGCAAGAAAGAATTCCTAATTTAGTTGAACGTCTAGAGACGGAAAAAGAAAATTTAGAAAGTGTTAGAGAGGCTTTAATTCAAATTTCGGGCTCAAAGAGTGAAAAAACAGGTATTCTTGATACCATTTTGATTCAGCTCGAAGATTTCATTTTGAAACCAAGAGAGATTCACAGAAATCTTTCAAACTATAATGCCAACGTATCTTCTTTAGGTACGCTTGTCATCTTATTAAATTCGCATCCACTCGAAGTCGATTTCATCATGATTCATGGAAAAAATGATGATCTCCCTCGTTCAAGAGCCAATGTCTTTGAAAAGTCTTGGTTTAATATGCGTGCATTCTTTTCAACGTTTACAACCGATTATTCATCCATTGGCACAACGCAAACCTCTGATGGCGATGCCATTGAAGTATGGGTCTCTGTGGGTAAAGATCAGGCAAACGTTTTAAGAAAACTCATTGATGAATCATTTACGCCTTTAACAGGTATTCGTGTTGACTTGAAGTTAGTGAACGGTGCAGTCTTACTTCCAGCAACTTTATCAGGTGTAGGACCTGATGTTGCGATGGGTTTAGGTAATAGTGTTCCCGTCAACTATGCGATGCGTAGTGCATCGTATGATTTAACAACGTTTGATGATTTTGATGAAGTAAAAGATCGCTTTATGGATAGTGCAATCACTCCATATACATTTGAACAGGGTGTTTATGCACTTCCTGAACAGCAGATCTTCTTAATGATGTTCTACCGAACAGATATTTTTAATGATTTAGGATTAACACCTCCAGAAACATGGAGTGATGTCATTTCCTTAATTCCTGATTTACAAAAACATAATCTTGAATTTTTCTTACCTGTGCCACAGACACAAGGTAGTGTGATTGAACTTCCACCCAACCCGATTTTCTCAACACTTTTCTATCAACATGATGGCCAGTTTTACATCAATGGCAATAGAGAAAGTGGTTTTAATGAAGGTTTAGGACCAATGGTATTTGAAATGTGGACACAGTTTTATACCGATTATTCATTCCCCGTAGAAGCAAACTTCGTGAACCGCTTTAGATCAGGTCAAATGCCGATTGGGATTACGTATTATAACACCTATAACACATTAGCTGTATTCGCACCGGAAATTCGTGGTAAATGGGATTTTATTCCAGTACCAGGAACGATCTATCTAGATGAATTTGGTGTAGAACAGATCAGAAGAGAAACAGTGTCTTCAGGTACTGGCGTCATGATTCTTGATCAATCAGATAAAAAAGATGATGCATGGGAATATTTAAAATGGTGGACAAGTACTGAGATTCAAGTGCAATATGGTAGAGAGATGGAAGGTATTTTAGGTGCAGCAGCACGTTATCCATCTGCGAATATTGAAGCAATGAGTCAATTACCATGGAAAGTCTCTGAATATGAAAAACTTTATGAACAATGGTCATGGGTTAAAGGTATTCCGGAAGTTCCAGGTGGTTATATGACTGGTCGTCACTTAGATAACGCATTTAGATTAGTTTATGAAGATGCATCTAATCCAAGAGAAACCATTTATGATTACGTTCAAACGATTAATGCTGAGATTATGAAGAAGCGCCGCGAATTCGGTCTTGATTAGGAGGGGTCACATGCAAGCACAACTTACTCAACCGACCATCTCCAAAAAGACCAGACGCGAACTTCTTTGGAGAGAAGTCAAGAAACATAAACATAGTTATATTTTAATGGCACCTTATGTCATTCTTTTCTTCACGTTTACAGTGATCCCTGTATTTATGTCACTGGGTATCAGTTTTACATCATTCGATTTACTTCAACCACCACGCTATGTGGGACTTGATAATTATACGAAGTTATTATTAGACGATGATGTCTTCGTGATCGCTTTAAAAAACACGCTTATTTTAGCGGTTGTTACAGGACCAGTGAGTTATTTACTCGCGTTCGTGTTTGCGTGGCTGATCAATGAACTTCCACCTAAACTAAGAGCATTTATGACACTGATTTTCTACGCACCTTCGATTTCAGGGAATGCATTTTTAATGTGGCTCATTATTTTCTCTGGTGATATCCATGGGTATTTAAATGCGTTTTTAATCAATGCAGGTATTATCGATAATCCGATTTTATGGTTAAAAGACACGAATTACATGATTTGGGTGATTATCATTGTTCAGTTATGGTTATCCTTAGGTGTTTCATTCTTAGCCTTTATTGCAGGTCTTCAAAGTGTTGATAAAACACTCTTTGAAGCAGGTGCAATCGATGGTGTTAAAAACCGTTGGCAAGAATTATGGTATATTACACTGCCATCCATGAAACCACAATTATTGTTTGGTGCAGTCATGCAGATCACAACCAGTTTAGCGATAGCAGAGGTTTCGATGCAGCTCGTTGGCTTCCCGTCTGTCCAGTATGCTGGACACACGATTGTCACGCACTTAATTGACTTTGGTTCAACGCGCTTTGAACTTGGGTATGCATCCGCGATTGCTACACTTTTATTCCTCATTATGATGGGTGCTAACTTACTTGTTAGAAGTATCTTGAGAAAGGTAGGTGAGTAAGATGACATTGACCTTTCAAAAGAAAATCAAAAGTGCTTTAAACTTTAAGAAGAGAAGAAAATTAAATCGTTCGAAGTTTGGAGATATTTCATTGTTCTTACTCCTCCTTATTTTTGGTACATTCTCAGCTTATCCGCTCATTATGACGGTTTCAAATGCATTTAAGTCATTAGATGAACTTTTCTTATTCCCACCACGCTTATTTCCAAGAAATATTACGTTTGATAACTTTAGAGATTTATCTGAACTGATTGGTAATTCATGGATTCCATTTTCAAGATATTTCTTCAATACGATTTTAATTACATTATCGGGTACGATAGGTCACGTTTTGATTGCATCCATGTGTGCGTACCCATTAGCTAAATATAAGTTTCCTGGTCGCAACTTGATCTTTACATTAGTTGTTTATTCATTGATGTTCGCACCTCAAGTAACTGCAACACCAAACTATATTATCATTTCACGTATTGGCTTAATTGATACACCACTCGCAATTATTTTACCCGCGATTGCATCTTCTTTAGGTCTTTATTTGATGAAGCAGTTTATGCAACAAATCCCCGATGAGTTAATCGAGTCTGCGAAGATTGATGGTGCGAGTGAGTACCGCATTTTCTTCCAAATCGTGATGCCTTTAGTTAAACCTGCATGGTTGACTTTAGTCATTTTATTGTTTCAAAGACTTTGGACAACCGATGGTGGATCATTTATCTTTAGTGAAGAATTAAAACCTGTCTCCTATGCGTTAAGACAGATTGCACAAGGTTCGATTGAACGTGCAGGTACGATTGCTGCAGTCTCATTTATTATGATGATTGTTCCAGTGACATTCTTCATTTTATCGCAATCACGCATTGTTGAAACATTTAGCCATTCCGGTATGAAGTAAGGAGTGTTCATATGACAAAATTGTTTTTTATCGTGTCATTCATTTTCACATTACCTTTACAAATTGCATCCGTTAGATACAACTATTCCTATTATGGGGATGTTGTTCACTCTGCACCGGGTATGACTTACGCTGCTTATTTTAACGCGCAAACATTAGGCACGAAACTTTCAGCGCCTGAAGATTTCGTGATTTATGAAGACATGATTTACATGGTTGATGCAGTTGAGAATAAAGTTGTTACAATCAATAGTGATTTCACGTATAATGATGAATTTGCAAGTTTTGAACTCACTCAAAGCTATATTGACGAACTGGCAAGTGAAGGTGCCACGGAGTTTCCTGCATTAACACTTAAAGCTCCGAGCGGTATTGATGTTAAACCTTCGGGTATTTATGTTGCCGATACAGGAAATTATCGTATCGTTAAATTAAACCACAACTTTGAAGTTATTGATGTTTTCAGCGACATGGAAGATCCTACGTTTGATGAGATCTTATTTGAACCACGTAAGATTACGGTTGATGCAACAGAACGCATGTATGTGGTCGCTAAAAACGTTTATGAAGGGATCATGGAAATAGATAACGATGGTTCATTTAACCGCTTTACAGGGGTAAATCCAGTTTCCTTAACACCTATTGAAATATTTAGAAGATCATTGATGTCAGAAGCGCAACTTGCTAAAATAAGACTTTATCTACCAACGGAGTATACATCAGTTGAGATTAATGATAAGAGCTTTATTTATGCAACATCAAAACCATCCTCTGATAATACAAATGCAGAAAACACGATTCAGCTCATTAACCCTAAAGGGCTTGATGTGATGAAACGTAATGGGTATCATCCACCGATGGGTGATGTGCACTTTATGATTGGATCCAATAACTATGTTGTTACAGGTCCATCACTTTTAGTCGATATTGCATCGACTGAAAATGGCATTTATACGGTTTTAGATCAAAAGAGATCACGCCTTTTCACCTATGATTCTGAAGGTAACCTCCTTTATATCAATGGTGATGAAGGTTCACAGTCCGATAAGTTTGCTAAAGGCGTTGCGATTGGCTATTTAGGAGATGACTTAATTGTTTTAGACGGGGAGGCAAGAACGTTTATTGTTTACCGTTTAACTGACTTTGGACGTGCTGTTAACCAAGCCATTGCTTATCACACACAAGGCAAGTATGATCAAGCAGCTCAAGTATGGGAAGAAGTCGTATTACTAAACACGAACTATGAAATAGCTTATAACGGTATTGGTAAGTTCATGCTTCGTGAAGGTCGCTTTAAAGAAGCTATGGAGTACTTTGCTCTTGGTCATGATCAGTATTATTATTCAAAAGCATTTAAATCGTATCGTAACACAGTGATTAAAGAAAACTTTGGATATATCATGCTTGTTGTTGTTTTACTGGGTGGTACAGGGATCTTCCTTAAGATCAAAAAGACATATCGTAAAGGAGGATCGATACTCTATGAAGACTAAATTAAAACAAATCTGGTTTGACTATATCGCATTCCCCAAAATGATCTTATTCCATCCATTTGATGGGTATGAAGAGTTCAAACGCTATGGAAAAGGAAGAATGAAGGTAGCTGTTTTATTTATGTTGCTGTTTGCTTTCTTCCGTATTTTTGAGTTCCAATATGAAGGTATTTTGATTAATCCAAATAACCCACTTCAACTAAACTCACTTCAAGAGATTTTTGCAGTTGTACTTTTAATTTTCTTATTTACAGTGGGTAACTGGTCAGTGACCACACTGATGGAAGGAAAAGGAAAATATAAAGAGATTTTAATGGTAACGGGTTATGCATTATTTCCGATTATCATCATTGGTTTTCCTGCAGTTATTTTATCTAACTTTTTAACCCTTGAAGAAATGGCATTTTATACACTGATCATGGGTATTGCCTATGCACTTGCTGCATGGATGCTTTTTATGGGTATTCTTAATATTCATCAGTATGGTTTGGGTAAAACGGTGTTAGCGTTTATCGCTACCTTTTTAGCCATGGCTGTCATGATGTTTGTTGGTTTACTATTCTTTGATTTGATTCAGCAGTTCATTTCATTTATCGCATCGATTTATGAAGAACTGAACTTGAGATATTAAGGAGGAACCATCATGAAAAAATGGCTTATTTTAGTCCTCCTTGCAGGTGGAATTGCAGCGTTCTTGTTTTTATTCAACATGAAAAAATCGAGTATTCCAAGTGTTGAAAAGATTGATTATTCAGAAGAAGGTTTTACATTAGCTTCTGAGTTAACAAACAACAATCGATTAGTAGCATCCAATGAGCATTACGAACTTTATTTAAATGAAACCACCAGTTATTTCAGAGTGGTCGATAAAGCGACTGGTATGGAGTGGAAATCTAATCCAACAGTACCAGACCCATGGCAATTAGATCCAACCAAAGCGATTACGAATACTGCCATTGATAAACAGAAATCTACGCTTGAAATCACTTATTTTAACGCAACTGGATCAACTGCATCTATCAATAACTACAAATTAAGTATTTCTCATCCAAAGAGCCCACTTGCTGAAGCAGGTGAAAAAACGTATAGCATTAAGTATGTTGAAAATGGATTTCAAGTCTTATACGATATCAAAGATCTAGATGTGGATTATTCTTATTTTCCAAAATACTTAAGTAAAGCATTTGTCGATGGTTTAGAAGATGCAGATACGTTGAAAGATTTTGCGTATAAAAACTATGATCCTGAGACCGATCAATATTTTATTGAAAGCTACGAGAAATTATCTAAGCTTGTTACAGGTATTCTATACCCTATTTTCTATGAAAAA
>MIDA01000020.1 GCA_001830045.1 Tenericutes bacterium RIFOXYA12_FULL_35_10
TGTCATCAAATTTAAATTTAAATACTTTTTTCATAGGTATACCTCTATCTTTTTTTATACTTCTATTTTACCATAATGCAATCAAGGAAGAACATTTGGGTTCGATTAGGCGGGTGAAACGAAAGTGCTAAAAAGAAGTCCTATCAAAATCAAGGGTATCGTCAGTACATCAAACACAGGAAAGATCCATTTTGAATAACGTTTATTAAGCATGGCATCTAAGGTATATGCAATTAAGTACCAGAAAACGAGAATTCCGTATGCTATAGGAAGTATCTCATGTCGTGGGAAACTGTAATAATAATCAATTTCGCCATTGACTAAATGCATACCTACACTGACATTAAATGATGTATAAAGTATAACTACAGTTATTGGAAAAAAGGGTATGATTGTTTTGTGTTTGGGAAATAAGAACAGTGTAGCGATAAGTGCGGTGATGGTAAAAAATAAATATAACACAGGTTGAATCAATCCGATATAATCGATGTATAAGTTCGTCATAAAGAGTAAAACTGTTTCTATTAAAATGATGATACAATAAATGATACTTTTAAGTTTCATGACATCCCCCTCTTTGTGCCTGATATATATTTTCGTCATTTGCTTATCTCATTATAGCATGATTAATCTATAAAAAAACCACCTTTATAACATCTCAAAAAGTGGTTTTAATGATTCATTACTGATAAAGTTTTGATACTCTTTCTTGGACTTCTTCTTTTGATAACTGATGCTTTTCAACATAACGGTTTCTTTCATGTAAACTACATTCAATTGTGCATCCACCTAAATGTTTATGCTCATTTTCCTCTGAAGTTAAGATCTGTTTATTGCAATCTGGATTTGCACAATTAATCTGTCTTTCACATGGACTACCATCAAAATGATCTTTTCCCACAATGACATGTTCAACGCGGTTAATGGGGACTTTTAACCTTTTATCAAAGACGTAACATTGTCCATCCCAAAGTTGCCCTTGAGCAACTTCGTCTTTGCCATATGTGACAATACCACCTTTGAGTTGCCCAACATTCTCATAGCCTTCAGCCTTTAGGAATCCAGACATCTTCTCGCAGCGTATGCCGCCCGTACAATACGTCAAGATATTCTTACCTTGCAAGATTTCTTTATTATCTTTGATCCACTGTGGGAGTTCTCTAAAGTTTCTGATATTAGGTTTAATCGCTCCTCTAAAATGTCCTATCATATGTTCATAATCATTTCTCGCGTCGATGACAATGGTATTCTCATCTTGCATTCGTTTATAAAAATCTTTAGGTTCTACGTATTCACCTGTGAGTTTTTTAGGGTTAATATCTTCTTCTAAACTTAAATTGACAAGTTCTTTCTTAACTTTCACATGCATTTTGTCAAACGCATTTTCATCTGCTTCATCAATTTTAAAAACAATCCCTTCAAATCTTGGATCTTCTTTTAAATAATTCATGTAGGCTTCAACGTCTTCTTTTAATCCAGATACCGTTCCGTTGATCCCCTCATGCGCAATGTATACTCTTCCTAAAAGGTTATGCTCGACACTAAATTGATGATGTTCATCGCGATAGTTTTCTAAATCTTCGATGGTTGTGTAATGATAATATAAAATGACATAAAATGATTGCATGGTAAAACTCCTTTTCTTTACTACTACCATCTTAACGGAAAAGCGTGTTTCAATCAAAAGTTATGCTGTTATTAAAAAAGAAATCCCTTCTCAAAAGAGAAAGGTTTCTGTTTGATTAAATATCATTGATTAGATGTTCTTGAACGATGTTTTTCAGAAGTTCTGCAAGTCCGTCTTCGTGTTGGTCATAATACTTTTTAAAGCGTTCATCACTAACATACATATCGACTAAATTGTAGTGTGCTTCTTTGTTATAAGTTCCACCCCAAGACATGGTTAACCATGTTTGATGGAGATTGAAAACTTCGTTTTTAAGTGTTTGATTCTTGGGATCTTTTTTGACTTGAATGAGTGTTTTGATAAGATCACTTGCGAGTTGATTCAGATAATCAAATTGTTCTTTGGTGAAGTTTTTGAATGCTTTTCTTGAAGATTCATACGCATCTTTACCCCATCTTTCAATGACTTCATCTTTATATAAAGCATCATTATCTGAAACCATTTTATTTTTTAACCCTTCAAACTTATCTTGATTTTTCATCTTTATTTCTCCTTTCATTTCTTTCATGGTGGTACTTACATTATGAATGAGGGCATCAATCTGTTTTTTCTTCGTTTCTAAAGATGATAAATGATCTTCTAACATGTGCATGCGTTTGGTAGAATCTATGTTTTTAATCATCTTTTTGATATGTTCAAGCTCAAATCCCATTTCTTTTAGAATTAAAATATGCTGAAGTTGATTAACCGATGTTTCATCATAGATTCGGTAGTTTGAGTCTTTGATTCTGATGGGTACCAATAATCCGATATCATCATAATGTCTTAATGTACGTGTACTAATGCCTGCTAGCTTGGCTAATTCGCTGATTTTATAATTCATATTCTCACCACCATCATTAGTATAAACCTTGACGTTACGGTAATGTCAATACTTATTGAATATATCATAATAAAAAACTCTTCTATCACTGAGAAGAGTTTAGTTTTCAATCCAATAATAAAATCATTCTGTAACACTTTCAACACTTTGTTTGATAACAATACCTTCTTTGATCAACTTTCTATTAAAGAGTGGCACAATCGCAATCAATACCATTAAGATACCGCTGATAAAGATAATCGTCGAAATATCAACAAAGTCTGATAACGGACCAAAGACAAGCATACCCATGGGTAAACTAATCGTATGAATCAATCCGAATACGGAAAATACGCGACCTATATATTTGGGATCAACTTTTTCTTGGATAAGCCCCACTAAGAGCGGATTGCTAATGGCAATAAATAAACCTACCCATGCCCAAAACCCAATATACACCCAAAAATTCAAAGGAACCCCTAATCCCATGGTACCTACACCAATGAGAATATATGCGATAAAGAAAGTCTTAAGTCTATTTTTAAAACCACCTGATAAAGAGATGATCAATGATCCTAATAACATACCTGTACCAAATACAGCTTCTAAAATGGATAATCTCCAAGGTTCAGCACCAAAGACTCTCGCTACTTGTAGATATGATAAAAATGAGGGAGCTGCAACAACAATCATAAAGATAAAACCAAATAAAATCATATTAAAAATAAGTGGGTGTTTAAATGTGTAATTTAATCCTTCTTTTATGTCTTTAAAGTAATCAATCACATCTTGATTCATCTCAGCTGCATGCTTCGGTAATTTCACTAAGAACACAAGAATGAGAACTGCAGCAACTGCTGTAATGATATCGATAAATAAAATGTACTCTAAAGGAAATAATGCCATAAGAAGTCCTGCAAGTAGTGGCATTAAGACCATAGATGTTGATTGTATCCCTTGAGCGATTCCTTGTACTTTAACCAAATATTCTTTGGGAACAATCTGTTGATAAACTGCTGATACAGCAGGTTGATGAACAGATTGACCAAACGCACGAATGATGGAAATAATAAAGATAATCCAAATATCTCTAATATCAAAAAAGAAGAGAATCGCAATCACAAGTGTAACAAAAGCTATCGATAAATCAGCAACAATCATCAACATCTTACGATTTAACCTATCAGCCCAAACACCTGCAAAAGGTGCGATAATCAATGAAGGTATAAATGTACATAACACCATAATAGTCATCATCACGCCTGATTGAGTGCTTAACGTAACATGCCAAAAAATGGCATACATGACAAGCATTGAACCGAGTAAGGATACGGTTTGGCTAATCATAAACTTGAGTACTGTCTTCTTCCACATTTCCATTTTCTAATCTCCTTGAAATCTCATAGCATCCATTATATGCGAATTAAAAAATGTTGTAAATAGATACGAATTATTCCTTCAATAATAAAACAATGTATACGAATGGAAAGAAAAAACACATGATCTAAAATAGAAATCATGTGTTTTAAATGTTTGTCTTATGTGGTCCTTACCAAATACTAACCATTTTTTCTTTGGGTAAATACATCTTGTCTTCAGAACTTACTTGATAAAACTCTTGGAATTCAGGTAAGTTACTTAACTGCATGTTTGCTCTTAAAATAGATGGACCGTGTACATCAACTCTTAAGAGTAATTGACTGTATTGTAGCGAAGATTTATTACGCCATACACGTGCCCAATTCTGAAAGAACTCATCAAGGCTATGATGGTTACCCTTTCTACTTGCTTCAAGTGCACATCTGAGTCCACCGCTATCAGCGATGTTTTCAGACACGGTTAATGTTCCGTTACATGGACCAAATCCGGTTTCAACACCATCAAATAAGGTGATCATATCTTTTGCTTTTTGATTAAATGCTTCTAGATCTGATTCAGTCCACCAGTTATTGAGTGATCCTGTTTCATCAAATTTTGCACCATTGTTATCAAACGCATGTGAAATTTCATGAGCCATGACTGCACCAATACCACCATAGTTTTCTGATGGTGTTTGATCTAAGCTATAATATGGTCTTTGAAGAATGGCTGCTGGGAAGACGATTTGGTTATTCGTTGGACTGTAATAAGCATTCACCATGCTTGCTGGCATACCCCAAATATTTTTATTTGGAGCCTTATTATATTTATTAAAATCATATTCAGTCAGAATTCTTGTTACTGCAAGTTTTTCTTGAATGAGATCTGAACCTTGTTCGTAACCTTTGATTTCAAACTGATTATAATAAGGAGGAAGTTCATCAGGATAACCAACATGAACAGTTAATGTTGATAACTTCTTAATTGCTTTTTCCTTTGTCTTTTCATTAAGCCATGTGTTATTGGTAATACGTTCTTTATAGACATCAATCATTTCAAAAACCATGGTTTTTACATCTTGTTTTGCAACTGGTCCAAAATAGTTTTCACCATAGTATAAACCAACGATTTGGCTAAAACGATTGTATGCTTGATAGAATGCGAACTTTTCTTTGCTTTGTGCTTCTTTTGTACCAGAGAGTGCGCGTCTAAATGCACCACCAGCAACTCTGATTTCATCGGTTAAATCAGATGAGAATCTGAAGACATTTGAAATGATCATCCATGATTTAATCAATTCAAAATTATTATCATTGATGATGTTATCAAATGCATTGATAAAATCGAGATTAGTAATAATCAGTTGATCAATAGGCTGCTTAACTAATGTTTCAGCATGTTTGATTAGATTAAAGTTTGTCGTGAGTTTTAACACTTCTTCTTTAGTAAGTGGGTTATACATCTTCACATAATCTGCTTTTTCAACACTTGATTTTGTAACTGGTACGAGCAGTTCATCAAATGCTAACGCATCTGATAATAACTTTGTTGATTCTTCTTCAGAAAAACCGAACAATGTTAACAGTTGTTTCGTTGATTGACTAAATAAACCAATCATTTGTGCTTTTGTCTTTTCATCTTTGTAGTAACTTGTATCGGGTAAGAAAAGATTGGATGCACCAAAATAGAGAACTTGATTATTACTGTTCATGAAATCTTGCATCACAGCAAACCCAAAGGGCGTTTCTATGGATTCAAGTGTTAAATCAACGAAAGCTTGATCTAATTCTTTAAGACTTGTAAGCTTGTTGATTTTGTTTAAGATCACTTCAAATGGTTTTGTCCCAAGTTCATTACGTTTATCAAAATCTTTTGTCATTTGATAAAGTATAATGAATTTTTTTAGGTTGTCATTGAGATTTGATGGATCTTTTTCCCACGTTGATGTTAAATCCATTAACGTTTTTTCGATACCTAAATGTAGTTCTAAAAATGCTGATATGGAAGGTTGATCTCCTGGAATAACTGCTTGATCGAGCCACTCCCCATTTACTGCTTCAAAAAAGTTTGTTTTAATGAGTTCTTTTTTCATACGTTCACCTCTTTTATTATTGTAACATCTTTTATTTAATCTTCAAACTATGTGGTTTTACCCATAATTTATAATGATTTAATTTCTATTTCAATTGTTGAAAGAGTTCACGAAACTCGCTTTTCTCTTTATAAAATGCGATTGGCATACCGAGAGGTGTATTCACTTCATGTGTTCCCCCATCAAAATGTGTGTTCGTCACACATTGTCGCCATGATCCCTCAGGTAGTCTCACAATCATTTTCGTTGTATCCTTATTTAAAACGGGATAACAAATAAGATCTTTTCCATACATATACGCATAAGATTCTTCAAATGCCCATGCTTCATCTATATGATAAAAAAGTGGACGAATCAAAGGATAACCAAAATCATGATATTCCTTAAGGATGCTTTGATGATAAGGAGTAAGCATCATAAACATTTGACTCAATCTCTTCATATGCATCAGTGTATCTTCATCATGACTAAACTGAACATTTTTTGTTGGCTGATTACCTTCATGAAAACGAAAGATAGGTGAGAATACATTCATTTCAGCCCAACGTATCAAGAGCTCTTTTGAACGTTTCATATGAAGAATGGTTGTATAACCGCCAATGTCTGAATGTGTAACACCAATTCCTGATGTCGCTAAAGAAAGTGCAGATACGATTGCTGAGGGTAAGCCATCTTCTTTTGAAAAGTCGACGTGTTGATCTCCTGCCCAAAGGGATGGCGCATACTTAGCAGTATCTTTAAATCCTGCTCTGACAAAAAAGAAAAGTTCATTTTCTTTGTCTGATTCAACAATAGCTTCATGATTAAGCTTCGCCCATAAGACTGGCCAAAGATTGTGAACCTGTTCAGGATGTCCTTCATGAATTACTGAATCTGTTGGTAAATATTCACCAAAATCAGCCATCCACCCGTTCATTCCAAGATCAATCATTTCTCTTTTAATGACTTCTTTATACCATTGATAAGCTTTAGGATAAGTTAAGTCTACAATACCTGCTTGAAATGTCGTGGACTGTATATGATAAATGCCACCTTGTTTTGTTTTAACAAGATAGTCTAACGCTTTCGCTTCACGATAAAGTCTTGTATCCTCTTTTAAAAATGTATTGATGTACCCTAAAAATGCAATGTTTTGATCATTTAAATCTTTGATTGTTTCTTTAAGATTTGGATATAGTTCTTCATCGGTCTGCCAGTTCCAATAAACCTGATAACCAAAAGATGTGATGATATTTCCAGACCAATCTTGAGACCAGACACCAGCCAGTGGTATCTGATTTTCTTTTGCAATCTTAACGTTATTTAAAAGAGCATCCTTGCCCCCTTGAGAAGCGATAATCGCTCCATTTGTGATCCAATCTGGTAATTTAGGTTGAATGCCAATCCACTTAGAAAACAGTCCGGAAAGTTCTAAAAATGACTCATGGTGGAAAAAATGAATGTCTTTGGGAATACTTCTAAATCGATGAACGGTTTGATTTTCTTTAAAGTGGTAGGTTTGATACGAATCACACACGGCATGAAAAAGATAACCTTGACTTGACATATACGTGGGTTGCGCATAATACGTTTGTTGATCTTTCCATGGGCTTTGATGATTCGGATGAATACCAAAAAACTTTTCTCTTAAAAATTTTTTGACTAACTTCTTAACAGAATGATGTTCACTTACCCAAATAGTGACTTTCTTTTTCTTTAAATCAAAAGATGCGAACTGTTCACCACATCCATAGATATGTTCATCTGAGGTCGTTGTCGTGATAAATTCAAAGCGGGTAAAGTCAGATTGATTCATCAAATGAAGAATTGTATGATGGTCTTTTTCCTCAGGTTTAACACCAATCATTTGATGATCATATGAATACCAATAAATCCCTTCATCTTCGTGATGAAAGGATAGATTTTCCCATGCTTTAATGTGATCTTTTGTTTTAAACGTTCCACGTGACATGGCATAACTTGCATGCCCATAAGAAGCACGCATCTTAAGCGATGTGTAATCGCCTATGAGCTTATCCATGTTCATGGTTTTTGTCCCCATAACTGATCATAGCTATAACCGGTAACAACTTCACAAACACGCTTCTCTTCTTCTGTTGTCAAACTGTCGTCTAAACCTTTTCTTCTCTGTATTTCTTTTTTAATGATATCAAATTCCTTTTTATTTAAAGGATAACGATATGTCACATATAGAGCACCAATCATGAAAAGTGTTGGTAACAAAATAAACGCATACTTAATGCCTTCAATCGTTAAGTTACTTTGAACACCACTGATATCCTCTATACCTTTATCATAACCGATGAGTGTTAACAAAACACCCACAATACCAAATGCGATCCCATTGGCTATTTTTCTCGTGAACGTTGCCATACCTGAATAAATACCAGGTCTTCGTTGACCAGAAATAAGTTCATCAACATCGGTTAAATCAGGAAGAATAGCAAACGCAGTCACTGAAGATGCTGCAGTTCCAAACCCTGAAATAAAGGATGCAATGAAGATTGGAAGAATCGGAGCTCCTTGATATGCAAAGAATAACATGGATAATGTCGCGATAATACGAATGGGAAATCCATATAGAATAGGAACTCTCTTTGATGTCTTTGATAAGATAAACTGAAATAAAAACATCGCTAAGATTTGTGAACCTAAAACACCTGACATAATAAACGTGTATTGATTGCTTTGACCTAAAACATCACGCAAAAAATAAATAAAGAGAATCATCACGAAATCTGCAGATCCTTGACCTAAAAGAAATATACCTAAAAAGTATTGAAAAGACTTATTTTTATAAACTGTTCCAGATTCTTTAACAAACTGACCAAACGAAAAGGTTGGTATCACTTTATCATTTGGTTTTTCCCATGTCTTAAAGAATGTAAAAAGAATGGATAATAAGAAAATAAAGCCAAAGATGATGCCCATCACTAAGTATCCTTGTGAAGTATTACTTTCACCAACGCGTGAAATGATCATATTCGGTAACAATCCAGCAATAATCGCCGATGCTGCAGAGAAGATCATCCGGATACCGGTGTATTGTCCTCTTAAGTGATAATCATCGATCATTTCTGGAAGTAATGCATTATATGGAATCATAACGATGGTGAAGCCTGTTGAAAAGAGTAAGAATGTCACTAAATAAAAGATATATGTCCAAAAGAGTGGTCCTGTGAGTGAAACCCAGAGGAGAGCAAATGTCATTGAGCCAATAAAGCTTCCAATCAAGAGGTAAAACCGTTTAGACCCAAACTTATGTTTGGTACGATCAACAATGGTTCCCATAATTGGATCTGAGATCGCATCCCATATTTTACCGATTAAAGGAATGGTACCAGCAAGGATTGCTGGAATACCCAGACTTGTTAAAAACTCTAAATAAAAAATGGAGACAATAAGAAAAGTACCTCCACCAAACATATCAGCTGCACCATAGGCAATTTTTGAGGTAAGTCGTTTTTCTAAAGGTTTCATACAGTCTCCTTACTTACTTCGATTTTATTGGAATAATGGATTGAAAATAGTAACTGCTTGTTGAGTGACTTTGTCCATAATCAATCAACCTTTGATGTTGATCATAAACATGATTGGTTGATGAAATAGACGGTGAACCTTCGGGCTCATTTAAATATTTAGCGATATCCTTAGGCAAATTGACGGCTTTAGTCACACGATGAGAATCTTTCGCATATAAACCATAATGCTCATAAATGAAGGCATTTAAAGGTTCAACACCCGTTAGAAGTTGATCTATCTTAGGAAATATGCTCATTGGTATGTAGTTTTCTAGAATAATTAAAGGTCTTTGATTACCTTTATAAATACGGTTGATATATAAAAATGATCGCTCAGTATCAAATCCATAACTTCTAGCTATTTCATCACTTAAAACGATAACCTTCTTACTTACACATTCAATGGAAGGTGTTAGACCTAATGCGATAATCGCATCATAAATAGCCACATTTCGATCGAAAAAGTAATTGGTTAATTCGAGATATGCAATCTCATAACCATTTTCTGTCTTTTTAATAAAGCTGTCTTTAACAAGATGTTTATATGCCTGAAGTGTTAATTCTTTATCAATACTAAGCGAAACTGCTAAATCAAGTGGATCTGGTAAGATATCTTGATAGTAAAATGTTTGATCGAGAATTAAAGCTTTAATACGATCTCTAATCTGTAAATCATACGGTCTTTTTTCTCTTCGATCAATCGAAATCAATTCATATCCTTTATGGTTTTGCATGAACAGTCACCTCGAATGAAGAAAATTCCCCAGGAAAATAATTGACAACATACCCAATTACACATTGTTTATCATCATAAATCTGACTTCTGATAAGATAAACTGCTTCACCTGGCAAGATGTGAAGAAGTTGAGCTTCTGCTGTCGATGCTAATGTTGGCGAAAACGTGTTTTGAATGTGATCAATCTTATGGTGATAGACACCTTGAATCAGTGAAAAAATTCCAACGTTAACTGGAAGATTTTTCTTTAGTTTTGGATAATGTTTTTCTGGTAAGTAAATATGTTGATATACTAATGGAATTTGATTTTGCTTAATGATTCGGTGAATCACACAAAAGGACTCTTCACGGCTTATTTTAAGCATGCGCTGAATCATATATTCATCATCAATACAATCAAACATAATATCTTGAATTTGATATTTAGTTAAAAAATCAGGATCCATTTCAAATGAAAAGACGTTAGCTACTTCTTGATGGTAAACATGTCTATTGGTTACAAAGGTTCCTTTACCTTTAATGCGTTTGATCTTGTTTTGATCGATTAATTGTTGGTAAGCCATCTTCACTGCAGTTTGGCTAACATCAAAAACCTCACAAATTTCCTTCTCTGTGGGAAGTTTATCATTATAGGTAAGTCTGCCACTATCGATGGCATCTAAAATGGATAGGGCAATCTGTTTATATATGGATGTTTTGATGGTTTTATCAATGAAGATATAATCCATGGAAGCAGCCCCTCCTTGTCATTGATTTTGGTTTCATCATAACATAGTTATGTCTAAAAAGCGACTTATTTTTTTATGACACCGAGTTCTTCTAGCAGTTTTCCTACTTTTCTTGGTCGATCTGCAACTTTAGCTCCAGCTTTTTCTAAAACTTCAATCTTATGTTGCACGGATCCTTTACCACCCGTAATAATTGCACCAGCGTGACCCATCTTTTGACCTTTAGGTGCAGTTCTACCACCTAAAAATGCAACCAGTGGTTTCGTGAATGTGCCATTCATCATCGCTTCTGCAACTTCTTCTTCCATGGTTCCACCAAGTTCACCTATAATAACTACGGCGTTCGTTTCTGGATCAGCTTCAAAAAGTGGTAAAAATTCAGCAAATCTCGCACCAGGAACGGGATCTCCACCAACACCAATGAGTGATGAGACACCGTATCCAGCTTCAACTATCATCGCTGTAACTTCGTTCGTTAAAGAACCACTGCGTGTCATGACACCAACGGATCCTTTTTTATATACACGTTCAATCCAGTGAGGGAAACTTCCCATCATTGCTTCTTTTGGAGAGATCACTCCTGAGGTATTTCCTCCAACAACAAAAGCTTTCTCTTCTAAAGCACGCACACGAATGTCCATCATTTCATGAAGAGGAATACCATCTGCAATCGTGACTATTTTTTTAATCCCTGCATCAAGTGCTTCAAAAACAGCATCTTTTGTCATTTTAGGTGGAACAAAAAGCATAGTTGCATCAATCTTGTGGTGTTTCATCGCATTCTTAACTGAATGATAAACCGGTACACCTTCAACCAATTGACCTTCTTTACCGGGTGTAGCACCACACACAACATGCGTGCCTAAATCCATCATGTGTTTTGTCCAGAAACTTCCTTCACTTCCTGTAATTCCTTGGACGCAAACGTTTGTTTTTTGATCAATAAAAATACTCATAGCGTTTCCCCCTTTGCAAGACGAACTGCAGTTCTCACAGCTTCTTCAGTATCAAAAAGAGGTGTTAGTCCAGCCTTTCTTAGAAGTTCAACCGCATGCGCTTCATTAGTCCCACGTATACATGTCACAATTGGGCGATCAGGTTTAAGTTTAGAAATAGCTTCAACAATACCTTCAGCCATCACATCTGCTCTTGCAATGGTTCCAAATGTGACAATCAAGATTACCTTTGATGGAACTTTTAAACAGATTTCCATCGCTTTAACAGCTTTTTTATAATTAGGACCACCAAATTCAAGGTAGTTTGCTACAGTTCCACCTTCATAATGAATAAGGTCATACACAGTTGTCGTTAAACCTGCACCTGCACACATCAACCCGATGTCACCATCAAATTGAATAAATGGAATACCCTCTACGGATGCTTCATAGGCAGCTTCAGATGAATAATCTGCTTCTTGTTGAGCAAATCTTGGTTGACGAAACATCGAATTATCATCAATCATGATTTTTCCATCTCCAGCAACAAGTGTATCTTCTTTGGTTGCAAAAAGTGGATTAATTTCCACGAGTTCTGCATCATATTTAATAAAGACTTGATAGAGATTCATTAAGATTTGAATCATAGCCTTTGTTTGATTGGTTGATAAATTCATTTGATAAGCAATATGTCTTGCTTGATGTGGCATTAATCCATAACTTAAATCAATTTCTTCTTTTAAGATTAGTTCTGGATGTTCAACAGCGAGGTTTTCAATCTCAACACCACCAGATTCACTTGCGATCAAAACAGCTTTACCACTTGGCGCATCCACCGTGATGGATACATAAATCTCTTTATCAATGTGAATCGCTTCTTCAATCAGTAAGTGTTTCATCGATGGCTCAATCTCAAAAAGACGTTTGATTTGGAGATTAGCGTCTTTTTCATTATGTACAACTTGGATTAAACCACGTTTACCACGACCACCACTTAAAACTTGTGCTTTAACAACACACGGATACCCCACCTCTTCAAAATGAATTGAGGTATCTTCTCTTTCAATTAAGATACGTTTGGGTGTTGGAATTTGATGTTCACTAAAAACTGTTTTTGCCTGGTACTCATAGAGTTTCATGCTTTCACCTCAGCTAAATAAGCACCAAAAATCTCATCATCTGTTGGACGTTTAGGTGTAAAGTATTCAGAAACCCAAGTGACATTGATAAAATGTTTAAAAGTAATATTTTCAGATGTGATATTTCCACCCCAAGATCCACAACCCAATGAAACTGTTGATGGCATACCGTTAAAAAATGCACCACCATTACCGGCTGCTTGTGGTTGATTAACCATCACACGACTTGTCTTCATACGCGAACCTAAAGTTTCAATATAGGATTGATTAAACGTATGAATTCCACAAGAATGACCTGTACCGTAATGATTGGTTAGTCTTTCTAAGATTTTATAACCTTCTTCAAATTGTGTATATTTGAAAACTGTTAAAACGGGTGATAATTTTTCTTGTGAGAAAAAATCATGTTCAATATCGGATGCCCCTTCAACAAGAAGCACTTTAACATGATCATCTACATGAATTCCTGCTTTATCAGCAATTTTCTTTGCAGATTGTGCAATGATCTCTGGATTAATCGAACGATACCCTTTAGCATTTGTAATCCACATGTATTCTTCTAAGGTTGATCTTTCTGTTTTCACGAAGTAACTACCTAAACGAATCAGTTCATTGACAAAGGCATCATAGATAGATTCATGGACAATGACTGAATTCTCACTTGAACATGAAGTGGCATTATCAAAGGATTTACTGCTAAATACTTTTCTAGCAGCATCTAATACATCGCAGTCTTCAGCTATGATTTGAACGGAGTTTCCAGGTCCAACACCGTAAGCGGGTGTACCTGATGAATAAGCCGCTTTAACCATGGGACCGCCACCTGTAGCAAGCACGACATTCACTTGTTTCATCAGTTCTGCAGTGAGTTCTAAAGAAGGTTCTTCAATGACTTGAATTAAGTCTAGTGGAGCTCCTACTTTTCTTAGACCATCACGCATAAAATCGACTGCCATTTTAGAAGATAGTTTCGCTTTTGGATGTGGTGCAAAGATGACTGCATTCTTCCCTTTTAAAATAGAGATTGCATTACTTGCTGGTGTAGCCGTTGGATTAGTAACGGGTGTTAAAGCTCCAACAACACCAACTGGTTTTGCATATTTTTTAATTTTCTTTTCTAGATCTTCTTCAATCAATCCAACTGATTTAGCGCCTTTAACATCTTTTAAAACACCGAGAACTTTATTCTTGTGTTTTAAAACTTTATCAGATATATTTCCCATCCCAGTTTCCTCAACGGCACAGGTTGCAAGTTTTAAAATATTATCATCTTGATAAACTTCATAACCAATCGCAACACATAGTCTATCGATTTGTTCTTGTGTATAGTGATCGATCGATTTTTGAGCTTCTTTTGCTCGTTTTACATATGCTTGTATTATTTCTTTATGATCCATGATTTCACTCCTTTATACGAGAATGCCTACAAGACCTAAAATCCATAAGAAAATTGCGATAAACGCTAAGGATACGAAGGCATAAGCAAATAGTTCATTAAATAACTTCTTACGATCAATCGTTTCTGGTGCACTTGCTATCGCAAGAGCTCCCATTGTTGAAAAGGGACTAATCGTAACAAAGTGTGATCCAATAGCAATGACGATCGTAATCACAGCTGGGGTAACCACGTGATTAAGTTTAGTTGCAAGTTCAACGGCAGTTGGAATCAAGGTTGGCATAACAACACCAATTGCTGATGAGAACATGGACATCACACCTGATAAAAGTGCCATAATTGGAATTGCAGTGTTTTTGTTCATTAAATTAGCTAGTAATGTAGTTAGTAGTTCAACACCACCGAGTTCACTGATGACACTAATTAAGACAGCAGTTCCACAGATCAATGTAATTGCAGTCCACGTGACACTTTGAATCGCTTTATGTGGGTCAGCTGATTTAATAATCAGTAGGAAGGTTGCAAATACGATACTTGCGAAACCTACATTAATACCAAATGCCATCACCCAAACAATGAGTAAAATAATACAGATCAATGTTATGATTTGTTGTTTGTTAAGTTTTTCAGGCTTTTCGATATCGATACGATTACCTTTTAGTTTTGCTCCCCCAAGTAAAAAGAAGAGGAAAAATGAAAGTACCGTCATACTCATCACATGCGTCAAATAAATTCTAAAACCTAAATCACCAACACCGTGTTCCATCGCTAATTGCAGTGCGACGATACCATTAGGGGCAATCGGGGAAAGACCACCAGCAATTGCACCATTGATAATGATGACACTCATAAGTGTTATAGGTATTTTAGCTTGATATGCTAGCGTTAACCCAATGGGTAATAACAACGCTCCTGTTGAGATGTTACCTGGTCCAATTGATGCTAAAATTAAGGATAAAAAATAAAATACAATGATAATTAAAATCGTTTTCCCATGTGATTGATAAATCATCATGTTCGACACTTTTTCAAGTGTTCCATTGAGTTTGGTAATCCCAAAAAGTAAGGTGACACCAAAGGTTGTAAAAAATAATTTGAGTGGCCAGTAAGATATAATCGTGTCAATAGGAATTCCACCTAGAAAGTAGCCAACGAGTAGCGAAAAGACGAGTGCAATAAGCCCAACGTTGACATTTTTCCAAAACCCTATTGCAATCGCTAAAACGAGCGATAACAGAGAAATGATTGCGATTGTCATAAACCCCTAAGACCGACTTTTATGAAAACTAGCTTGTTCGATTTCTCTTACAGCAACTCTTGCTTTTTCTAAGTTACGTGCACGCCAATCTTCTAGATTTTGTGTAAATGATGTATTGATAAATGCTTTTGTCATTTCAACACCCATGATAGGTGCAATGATCCATCCACCCATACATAGGATGTTTGCATCATTGATTGCACGACATTTTTCTGCAGCATAGACGGACTCACATGCTGCAGCATAAACACCTTCATGTTTATTTGCAACAACAGACATTCCCATGCCTGTACCACAAATCAAAATACCTCTTTCAAATGCTTTTTGTTGGATGAGTTTAGCACCTTTTTGAGCAACTTCAAAAAATGGAAAAGGATTATTTTCGTCAACTGTACCAATATCTTCAACTGTAAAACCTTGTTCAACTAAATAAGCTTTAACAGCCTCTTTAAGCGTATATCCAGATTTATCTGAACCAACAAATATGTTCTTCATGATAGATTCTCCTTCTTTTATTTTGTCTGTTTTCTTGCTAGAACGCGGTGCACCGCATCGACGATGTTTTTCGCTTTTAATCCGAATTTTTCCATGAGGAAATCTTTTTTACCGACTTCACCAAAATGGTCTTTGACACCTACACGTTCCATTGCAACTGGATAATGTTCACCTAATACTTCTGCAACAGCACTACCTAATCCGTTGATGATATTATGATTTTCAGCAGTGACAACAGCGTTTGTCTTCATCGCTTCAGAAATGATCATTTCTTGATCGATAGGTTTAATGGTGTGGATGTTTACAACACTTGCAGAAATACCTTCTTCTTTTAAGATCTTTGCTGCATCAATCGCTTCTTTGACCATAATGCCTGTCGCAAAAATAGATATATCTTTTCCATCCATAATCTTTGTAGCCTTACCTAATGTAAATGATTGATTGTCTTCAAAAATAGCATCAAATTCTTGACGTAGTAAACGAATATAAACAGGTCCTTGATGTTCGATGATTTGTGGGAAAAGTGCAGCAAGTTGAACACCATCAACAGGTTCAACAATCATCATATTGGGTAAATTTCTCATTAAACCAACGTCTTCTAATGACATATGTGTGCCACCGTTAAGTTGTGCCATAATGCCTGGATCTGATCCACACATCTTGACGTTTAGTCCTGAATACGCTACTGATAATGTGACTTGGTCAAAAACACGACGTGTCGCAAACGGTGTAAAGGTATGCGTAAAGGGGAGTTTTCCCATATTTGCTAATCCGGCTGCTACACCGATCATATTAGCTTCTTGAACGCCAACATTCACTGTTCTTTCAGGATATTTTTCTGCAAAAAGTGTCGTTTTCAAAGCTTTCATTAAATCAGCTTCAACAATCACTAACTGAGGATATTTTTCAGCATACGCCATCAGTAAATCAACATAGATATCTCTTAATTGTCTATTTCTTAGTTCCATAGTTATTCCAACCCTTCAATCGCTTCTTTTGCCATATCTTTTGTAACTGGCATATTATGAGACCCAACTTTACCTTCGCAGAAAGATGCACCTTTACCTTTGATCGTATTTAAGATAATCATTGAAGGTTTACCCTTTTGTGCTTTCGCATTCAAGATAGCATCTTGGATTTGAATGACATCATGACCATCAATCACTTGAACATACCAATTAAATGCTTCCCATTTTTTATCCAGTGGATGAACGTCATTAATCTGATTGACATCACCATCGATTTGCATTTTATTATAATCAGTAAACGCAATTAAATGATCAAGTTTTCTGTTACCTGCAAATAGTGCTGCTTCCCAAATTTGACCTTCTTGAGATTCACCATCACCAATCAAAGTGTAAATTTTATAAGGAGCATGATCCATTTGAGCTGCAGTCGCCATACCGACAGCTGCAGAGAAACCTTGTCCTAAAGAACCTGTTGTCATATCCACACCTACGGTTTTATTCATATCGGTGTGCGAGGGTAAATTAGTATTAGATACGTTTAATGTATCAAGTAAATTCATTGGAAAATATCCTTTTAAAGCCAGTGTTGCATAAACAGCCGGTCCACCATGTCCTTTTGATAAAACAAAACGATCTCTTTCACTCCATTTAGGATTTTTAGGATCAATCTTCATTTGATCAAAATATAAAACCGTTAATGCATCAACAATTGATAATGATCCACCGATATGCCCAACACCGAGTGTTGCAATCGTATGAAGTGTAAGTTTTCTAATTTCTTTAGCGTACTGCTCTAATGTTTTTCTGTTTTCCATAGTTATCTCCTAGTAAATGTATGAGTCCATATTAAGTAGTTTACCTAATACGATCAATTCTTCTTTGATATTGCCATATACAACCACAAAGTGTGGTTCCCAACCTTCTTGAACAAGTTCTTCAATCATTGGATGAACATCTTGTTCAACTTTAACAACAACTGAAGTTCCCAAAAATTGTTGTGGTTTATCTAAAATCTCTGCTGATGCGATAAAGAATCTAAATGTACCATCTGGACGTCTGCCAATTCTAAAGAGTGTTGCTTCTTTAGATGCTTTTAAACCAAACTCCATCGTTGGTCCAATCTTACGATTCGGATGCACGCCAGTCATTGCACCGGTATCTTGTCTCGCGAGTGAACATGCAGCGGTACCGCAATGCCAAAATGTAATCGTGTTTTCTTCTTCATTAATTGAAACAGGATCGCCTAAATACGTTGGTTTATCCGATAACTCTTGACCCACATACATCGATAAAGCACCATATGCATCGGCTTCACATGCAGCAACAATCTTTCTGTCATTAAGAAGTCCTAATACACCACATACCGGTGTCTTATATTCTGTAAAGAAGTCAGGCCAACATCTGGATGCGATCGCTTGTATTTGGTGCTGATCAATATAGTCTTGATATGCTTTAAACAATTTAACAAAATCTGTTTGATTTTTTTGATCAATCTGATTTAAACCAAGCATTTTCTTTTCAGCAAGATTCTTTTCTGCAATCACTTCATCATCTTTAAAGTTTTGAGCAATTTGCATAAATTCTCTTGCTTCTATCGTTTTAAGATTTACACCAAATGCATTCGCTATATCTAAATCAAGTGCACGACCAAATCCAAAACCTTCAGGCGTATTCCCAATGACGAGTAAATTCATTTTTGCCATTTTGTTTTTTACTTGAATCGCTGAAATTACTTGTTTTAAATACGTTTTTACATGATCTTCATCTGGAGATCCAATCAAGGTTAAAAGATGATCTTCTCTCATATGTGCAAATGCATAACCTGCACTAAATGCACCTGTCAGTGAATTCAAACGAAGTCTTCCACCATCAATCACGGGTTCACGTAATGTCCAGTGGAGTACGGGACTCTTTAAGTGCTTTAAAATGGTTGTCATATATGCTGAGTTAGCAAACGTAATATTTTGAACGATGACTAAATCAACATGTTTATCCTTAATAAAAGACTCTAATAACGAAATACTTAAAAGCATTTCATCGGGTGCAATCAAATCTTCATGAAATGATGCTAAGAGCGTCTTAGATTTTTCAAACAATGCTTGCGCAGATGGCATATGGAACGTCGGTACACCGATTGGTAAATAGATCATTTTCATAAGTTCAGTTAGGTCTCCTTTCACTTTATCCATTGGTTCATCAATCACCTAAGGTCATTGACAAAACAATGCATACCAAAACTTCAATGAAAGGGTGCTGCCCTAGGACAGCACCTCATTCAATAGATGAAGCTTTAGTCCATAATACCTTTTAAATCTGTTTCAAGTTGTGTTAATAATTCTAATGCTGACTTCGTGTTGTTTGGATTTGCAGCATTTTCAACAAGTAAGTTGATGATTGGATACATACCAGGAATCATGACTTGATTTAACCAGTCAGTGATATACACGTTATCTGTATTCGCGATTTCATCTAAGAACACATTGTATTGTTCTGCATAAGGACCATAGTTAACTTCTGCGCCAAGTCTTGGTGTTAAGTAAGGAACACCATTCGTGAATTGGTCATGGTTAACGCCTTTAGAAAGCCATTTAATAAAATCTTTAGCTTCTGTTTCAGCACCACTGTTTGCAAACGCAGCCATTGATTTACCACCAAGGATTGTCGCACGGTTTTCGCCTTTAGGCATTGGTACAACTGTCCAATTGAATTCTAAGTTTTGGTATGCACTCACATTCCAGTTACCTGACATGTGGAATCCATAAGTACCCTTACGGAATTCAGCTGCTGAGTTCTTGACGACATAAGTTTGATCACTTAAGAAACCATTGTCATACCAGTCCATCAATTTTTGAAGTGTAGCAACTGCTTCAGTTGACTTCAAATTAGATGTTGTGTATGGTGTATCCCATAAAGTAACGCCATTTTGATAGAACAAAGGCATAAAGCGGTGTGCTTGATGGTCAAAAATACCAGGAGCAGTGACATCTTCTTTGTCTCTTAATTTGTTCATTTCAGTTTCAAATTGTGCCCATGTCCAAACTTCTTCACCAAGAGCTGGATAATCCACGTTATATTTGTCAAGTAAATCTAAGTTAACAAATAAACCGTTTGCAGTAATATCCATAGGTAATCCAATCACTTCGCCGTCTTCATTAAAGAACAAGTTTTTAAATTGGTCTTCATCAAACACGTCTTTTAAACTCAAGATTTGATCTTGGAAGTTATTTAAATGACCTTCGGTTACTCTTGCCAAATGAGGTGCTTGACCTCCACTGATCATGGTTGCTAGACGTTGTTCATACTCATTGTATGGTGTAGATACTAACGTAATTTTAACGCCAGTTTCTTCTTCATAACGGTTTAGTAATGTCTGCATAACGAAACCTTCAGTTCCATCACTCCACCAAAGCATGGTTAATTCGTCTTCACCCTTTTCGTTACAGCCAATCATAAAGAATGCTGCCAATACTGTAACTAAGATTAAAGCAAATTTCTTCATAAGTTCCTCCTTATTTTTATATAATATCTGTTCGATGACAGATAATTATCCCTTCATACCAGATTCCACAGTTCCTTGAACAAATTGTTTTTGGAACACGATAAAGATAATTAACATAGGAATCATTGAGAAAACAGAAATAGCAAGTGCGGATGTATAATCCGTTCCAAACTCACCCGTTAAATTTGCAATTGCTAATTGCAATGTATACTTCTCTGGGCTAAAGATTGAAATCAAAGGCCAGATATAGTCATTCCAACGCCACATGAACGAGAAGATAGCGAGTGTTGCGATCGCAGGTTTCGCGTTTGGAATAATAATTTTCGTGAAAATCTTCCATTCAGATGCACCATCAATACGTGCAGAACAAATCAGATCATCAGGAATCGTAATCAAATACTGTCTCATTAAAAAGATACCTGTAGGTGTCGCCGCTGGCGGGATGATAATCGCCCATAATGAGTCATACATGCCAAAGAATGTAATGATTTTAAAGATTGGTGCCATAAAGATTTCTAGGGGAAGCATGATGGTTGATAAAATGATAATCATGATCACCGTTGATCCCTTAAACTTAAATTTAGCTAGTGCATAACCACTCATTGTATTAATCACAATTGCAATCACAGTAGATGTGGTTGCTACAATGAGTGAGTTTAGGATGTACTTTAAGTAATCACCATGAGATAAAACATGAATGTAGTTAGAAATTGTCCATTTCTTTGGGAAAAAAGTCGGCGTAGTCGAGAACAATTCTGCCATACCTTTAAATGACGATAAGATTGTATAAAGCACTGGAACTAAAAAGACAAAGATGAGAAGTGTAGCAATCATTTGAGATGTGATGACATGTCTTTTATTTTTCATTGATTTTCACCTCGCTTTGAAGTGAAGAATATAAGTCCAGAGAATGTCGTAACAAGAATCAACATCACAACAGACATAGCACTCGCCTGTCCAATTTGATAATGTCTAAATGCCATTTCATAGATATATTGGACCGTGAACTCTGTTGCTTTAAAGGGTCCACCACCCGTGAATGTAACAACTAATGGATAAATCTTAAAGATTTCCATCGTGACTAAGATTAAGACCATCACGCGTGCTGCTTTTAATGAAGGAATGGTGATAAACCGAAACTGTTGTAACCGACTCGCTCCATCCATCTCTGCTGCTTCATAAAGTGTTTCAGGAATAGAAAGTAGTGCTGCTAAGAAGATGATCATGTAATACCCTGAGCGTGACCAAAGAATTGCAAATACAACGGAGATCCAAGCGAATCTACCATCACTTAATGTGGGTGATGGATTAAATGCTTGTGTTGTTAAGCCAAGGGATGTCGTGAATTTGTGTATCGCTTCTAGTGTGATATTGAATAAACTGTAATTACCCGCTAAGATCCACTGCCATATAATACCAACAACAATAGCAGATATCATAACTGGCCAATAATAGATTGACCGGTAAAATCCAATCCATTTAATCGGTTGTTTTAAAAGTGTTGCTAAGAGTAATGAGACTGCAAACATCAGAGGTACAGTTACAAGCACTAAACCTACAGTATTCTTTAAAGCTTTAATAAAGAACTCATCTTTAAAAATCGTGACATAGTTTTCTAAACCTACAAAATTAGCAGGACCAAATGTAAATAGGGTACGATCGGTAAATGAGTATAAAATACCAATAATTGCCGGTAAAATAATAAAGACAGAAAAAATAAAGAGATTGGGAGCAAGAAAGACATAAGGGACTATTTTTTGCCTGAATTTATAATTTTTATACGATTGTACTTTTGTGGTCATAAAGACTCCTTAACGATATGTTTTTGTGATTGCTTCAAAAACGAAAGCAAATGAAGATTTCTTTCTGTAGAAAACAGGTGGGTACCCCACTGGACAACTGACATGAACTTCTTTTCCACCCTCATAGTGATCTCCTGTCCAAAGATGAACCCATTGATCATCGGGTAGATAAACATCCATTGATTCTTGATGTTCGTTTACCACTGGTTTAACCATGACATCTTTTCCAAATAAATATTGATACTGAAGTTGATAGGCTTTTTGATCATCTTCGTAATGGAAGAATAGAGGTCTTTGAACAGGAAATCCGAGGAGAGTTGCTTCATGGAAAAGATGTTTTATATAAGGCTTAAGAGAAAGACGTATGTTTGTCATTCTTGCCATGTGATTGAGTGTGTCATCATCTTGATAAAATTGGAAATTATCTTTAGGGCGATTGCCTTCATGACTTCGCATATACGATGTGAACACATTCATTTCACACCAACGATCAAATAACTCTTTGGTTCTGATATTTCCATGGAGTGATGTATATCCTCCAATATCACTGTGTGTGAAGGGATTTCCGATGATGCCAACGGAAAGTGCTGCAGGGATCGTTGATGCGATTCCATCATGTATTTCCCAGTTCACACTTTGGTCACCTGCCCAAAGTGATGTCGCGTACTTTTGTGATAAATAACCACCCGCACGCATGAAATAGAATACTTTACCTAAATTATTCGTTTCTTTAACAGCTTCATAGTTACATTTAGCCCATAAGACAGGCCATTCATTATGCATAAGAACTGCATCAACACCATTATGGAGTTTGCAATCAATGGGTAGATATTCACCAAAGTCTGCCATCCAACCTCGAATACCTAATGAAATCAAATTCTTTTTAATGATCTCTTTATACCAGTTAAACGCATCCGGATTGGTTAAATCCACGATGCCACAATAAAACTCACCAAAATCTTCTTTATAACTTTCATTTTTTTGATTGAGGACTAAGAAACCTTGACTTTCTGCTTCTAAGAAAAGAGATTCATTTTCAAGTAAGAATGGACAAATATAACTTAAGAAATGAACGCCTTCCTTTTCAAGTTCTTGAATCACTTTAGGTAGTTCTGGATAAAGTTTTTCATTGAGCTTCCAGTTCCAATACAGTCTTTTTCCAAATGTTGTAAATCGGTAACCTGCCCAGTCTTGACACCAAAGTCCTGAGACTTTGACATTCTTTTCTTGAGCTTGTTTTAAATAAGATAATACTTGATCAAGACCACCTTGAACACCTAAGACCATACCATCTAAAAGATATTCTGGTAATAGAGGAGGTCTTCCCGTATGATCTGTGATGTCGGTTAAAAGATCTGTGAAGTGATCTTTTTTAGAAAATATAAATCCTTTTGGAATTTCCCATGACATGAATTCATGAAATTGTGGATTTTTGAAATTGAAAACGGAATATGCATACGTCTCCAGATGAAACCAGTATTTTCTACTGCTAACAATACTTGTTTCGGGGTAGTATGTTGAGTAATAATATCCCCCTGCCTTGTCTTTTAAGTTTGCATAAAACGTTGTTAGTGATTTAGGATCTCTACCAACACCAGATTCACTTGTAAAAAGTGGGAAATCTCTACCTCTTAGATTAAAGTATGAACTTTGTTCACCACATCCGTAAACGGATTCGTTTTTTTCAGCATGAAGGCGAAACCAGAAACGGTTCATGTCTTGGTTTAATGAAAACTTTCCGATTAATCGCTGGTTTTCAATAGATAAAGTTAGTGTGAGTGCAATGTCTTGATGTGAGAATGTAATGGCGTGATGATCAACACTGACATTCTCTAATGGAATACGTGTTGTTATGTAGTCATCTATCTCAAAATTACCCCTGTAGCTATCAATAGATTCATATCCTTTACCCACATAAAAGGAGGGTTCTTCTTTGGTATGCTTAAGAATGGTTTCTTGGTTAAAGCTAACGATTAAGTTGTTGTTTTCAAAGTTGATTTTTAGCATATTATCCTTTATAAATGATTTTCAGATTTTCACCGATTAATCCTGCGTGTGCACCGAGTTCTATGACTGTTTTATTTTCGTGATGTGCGATTAACCATTTGTTTGTTTTGAATAAAAGTGGATCATTCTTTTCCATTTTCTCTTCTTTTGATGTGAATGCCATGTTAGTCCCATAGGGTAAGATGACTCCACATTTAAAACCTGCATCACTGACTTTGCAAGGCGAGAAATGAAGCGTCGTTGGATAAAACATAACTACTGAGTGCGCAGGAATGTAGAATGCTTGTATATTTTTTACTTCATATGTGAGATCCTTCACATCATCAACATGACCTAGCATTAAGACAAGTGGCGTTAATGCGATATTAATCTCAGGTGATGGATGCCATTCAAGTGCATTTAAACTAGAATTATAACCATTGACATATCCAAACTGAAGAGGGGTATTCCCAAATACATGTTTGAGAAGTTCTTCATTGTGCTCTTCCTGATGAAGTCTGACATCATCAGCAATATATTGATTATTCATTTCTGGCATATGTGTTTTTTGATCAAGGTAGTCTGCATATGATAAAAAATCGTCATAATTCAGAACTTTTGCATAACGTAAAAAAACGGGATCGTTAATATCTCTTAAGTCAAGCATCGGGTTAAGCTTTTGAAGTGTTTTTAGTTCTGTCATTTTAGTAAGCGCTTTCCTTTTCATTGAAAAAAAATAGGTAATACCTCGTACAAAAATAATGAGAGTAAAAAATGTTAAACATTATTAATTCTACTCTCGTCTCTTTTTTTGGATTAACTTGGATTTAAATATATGATTTGTAATTATATTACCATTAAAAAAATGATAAAACAACACCTTTTTGATATTTTTATGCACATATATATATTTTTTTCGCTATTTTGGTGTTGACTCCAATGAATGACTTTGTCCATTGATTATAACGGTGTTAAATTCATATAAAATAAAAAAGTAGACATTTTTCTATATCTACTTTAAATGATGATGAGGTATGACAAGATTTCTTATGCTACAAAGATTAATTAAACTCGATTTGATGTAATTCATCATAATCAGTGAGATCTACCGTTTGATTGATCTCACCTTTGAGATGTTCATCAAAAAATGAGTTCATGATGTCTTTTTGCATATGAAGAAGGTAATCAGCATCTAATGATCCTGTAATACCAAGCATGCCTGTTAATGTTGAAAACATATATGCCATTGAAAAGTCTGAATGTGTTGTCCCATCAATTTGATAGAGTATTGCTTGATTGCTATTTAAGATTAACTCTGAGAGATTGTTATTATTTGGTCCAGTTTTCCATGTTTCACTTCTTAGAAAAAGAGATGGTATATTTAGACCTTTTGCTATCTCTGTTTGAAGGATGGGTTCAACCCATGCATCAAGACCGAGTAGTGCTTTAATGCGTGTATCATTTAAGGCAACAGCAACATCAGCACCACCGCCAGTTGAATGTCCAAGTAATCCAATGCGATCTAAATCCAATCTATCATCAAATAAGGCATAAGGCATTGGCCCATCTTTTCCTTCAAGATATTCAATTGTTCTCGATATATCCCCTGCATAAGTGTAAACGAGTTGATTTGCTGCATCTAAGAATCCCGGATCTTCACGATCAGGTAATGCTTCTTTATTTTGATAAACCGTTTCATCGATAAATGTGGTTGCAACTGAACCATACGTGTGATCAATGGCAACAACAACATAACCGCGACTTGCAAGTTCTTCTGCGAGATCGGTATGAAGTGTCATAAATCCACCCCAGCCATGTGAAATAATCACAATCGGGTAAGATTCTTGATCTTGACTTAATGGAACATATCCATAATGATTAGATGGAATATCATTGATGTGATCCAAAAGAAACGCAGGTAGTCCCATGTCTTTCGCTAGACTCTCAGTTATAGCACTACTGCCAATCCATTTGCGGGGTTCACTGGAGATAGCATTTATTGTTGGATACCACACTTTAATCATAAATCTTCGTGTATCCGTTGGATCTTCTGTGTAGAGTTCTAAACGATCTTCATCTTCAATGATGTCATAAAAAGATCCTATTTTGTATTCTCCTGTTGGATCAGGGATACCTCTCATTGGAAATGCATAAAACAAACCGAGTGAAACTAATATAAGCAAAGATGAAATCGTAACATAGATAACTTTCATATAAACCTTTGGTGATTTGATATAAGCAAAGATGAAAAAAAGAACTAAAAAGAAGTAGATGGGTGAGAGTTGCCACGATCTAGGACTAATGAAATCATGGATCATGAAACTCGCGATAATGAAAAAAACAGTAATCGTTATCGCCTTTGGATTTACTCTATTTCTGTTTAAAATAACAATCATCAACGCAAACGACAGCAAAATAATGATGATGCTTAAAATGTTCATAATAATTTCCCCTTATAAAACATATGAAGAGTTTATGTTTATTATAGCATACATCATCTTGCTCATATGAAACACCACCTCCATTTGATATCCTTTTAACATTTTTAGTAAAAACACCTATTTGAATCATTTCAAAAACAAAAAAGACTTTTTAAACAGCTAGCCGCTTAAAAAGACCTTTATGTTTATCTGTTCAAGTTGAACGATCGATAAGTTTTATTTTAATGTACGTTTTCTTTCAGGTCTCAAAGATAAATCAGGATTGTTAAACTTAACAGCTTCTCTGATTTCATTGACATAATCATTTAACTCTTTTTTCTTTGCCTTGTTATAAAGATAATCATCAATGGCAACAGCAGCTCTATGACCGTCTGAAACAGCTGTGATAATGTCTGGTCCTCTGAAGATATCACCACCGACAAATAACCAATCTAGACCTTTAATTTGACCAGATTCATTTGCTTTAATCTTGCCACGTTCATATGTAACTTGATCTTTGAAAGGATCAGAGATGTATGTATAATCAGGTGCTTGACCAACAGAGAAAAAGACTTGTTCACCTTCTAAAATAGTTTCCTGATCGTGATCAAACACTGGATTAAATCTACCATTTTCATCAAAAACTCTTAAGCATTTATGAACTTTTAATCCCTTGATAATGCCATTTTCAATAACGACTTCTTGCGGTCCATAACCTAAGAAACATGAAATGCCCTCTTCGTTACCTTCGATATATTCATCATCGCTACCAGGTAAAATATCAAGTGATTCTAAAGCGGTTAATTTCACATCAGCTTTACCGTACTTTTGAATCTGAATTCTTGTCACATTACGTGCAACATCAAATGCAACGTCACCACCACCGACAACAACAACAGATGGTTTTACGTTTAAGTCATCTAGTTTGAGATTACCTCTTGCAAAGTCTCTTGTAAGTGGTAGGAAATCCATCGCACCCATTACATCCTTATGATCAGAACCTGGGATATTAAGCTTTCTTGCTGTGAAAAATCCTGTTCCTAAAAAGACAGCATCATAGTCTTGGTGTAACTTGTCTAAAGTAATATCTTTTCCAACTTCAGTACTCGTATGAATATTTACGCCAATTTTTTGAATGAAACGAATATCTTTCTCGACGGCTTCATCGGGTAAACGGTACTCTGGCGCACCATAACTCATTACACCACCAGGCCGTTCGTTTTTCTCAAAAACATCAACATGATAACCTAAACTTCTTAAATAATAAGCTGTACTCAATGATGATGGACCAGATCCTGCAATCGCAACTCTTGCATCAATAACTTCAGAGACTGGTTCATTAAAGATTTTTTCATACATCTCATCTGGAGCGCTATCAATGATGTATCTCTTTAACCAACGGATAGCAATAGCTTCGCCACGAACAGCGATTGCGCATGCTGTTTCACAGTTATGTGTACACACTCTTCCACATACGCCAGGAAGCGGATTGGTTTCATAAACAATCTTCAAACCACCTTCGATGTCATCTTCCCATATCGCTTTGATATAATCTGGAATATGCATTTGAACTGGACAAGATGATGTGCAAACACCACATTCAACACATCTAGCTGCTTCTTGCTTTGCAAACTCTTTTGAATACCCTCTAACAACTTCAATATATGACTTAATACGTTCACTTGGTTGAATGTGTTCCATGTCAACACGTTTTAAATCAAGTAAATCAGTCACTTCTGTTTTTTGATATCCCAACGCCACGTCTTCATTTTGCCATGTTTCTATTGGCATCAGTTTAAACGATTCAGGATTTGAATCACCAAACACATATTCTTTTGTCATTTGTAAGGAGCCTGTTGTACATGTGTCTACACAGAGTGCACAAAAACAACATCTACCGTAATCGATCACAGGTCTTTGTTGAAGCTTTCCTGCTTCAAGTGGTAAATCATGTCTCGGTACCATTTCGATAGCTTGTGTTGGACATATATCCTCACAGGTTGCACATCCAATACATTTTTCCCAATCGTTAACATGAAATCCTCTTAAGTTATCAGGCGCAGTTCTTGGACTCGAATCTTTTAAATGATTTTTTAATAACAAGTTATTTTGATTTAGATAGTCCGCATTTTTTTGAGTGAATATGCGATTCATCGGATGAGATACAGGTTTTTTAAACAGATATTTCAACACTCTAAGTGGCTTAAAAATGCTTGATTTTGGGTATTTATGATCTCTATTTTCCATTGTATCCTCCTATCTGTCTATCTCTGGGGAACAAATCCCCATCGTATCAATCCAAAGAGCAGCATCATCGATGCGCGTACCTGGTAGATACTTTTCAACTCCAAGTAATCCCTGAGGATAACTTGCACCTCGTACACCTACACGCCATGGACTAGTTCCACCATTGGATACCATGTAATATCCAAATTCACCTCTTGATGATTCAACAGGTGCATAAACATATCCTTTAGGTACGGTCCATCTCATTGACTGACCTCGTCCCGGTTTAACTCTGACTTCACCTTCAGGCATTTTGTCTAAACATTGTCTAATAATTCTTATTGATTGAACAACTTCTTTTATTTTAATGTCTAACCGTGCTCTTGCATCACTATAATTGGATGTTGGAACATCAAATTCAACTTGATCATAACGTGCATATGGCATAACTTTTCTTAAATCATAGGGCTTATCCGTAGCAGAACGCATACCGATACCTGTTACACCTAATTCCCAAACAACTGATTCGGGTAGCATAATTGTATCTTTAATTCTTTTAATAATGGATGCACTATCAATACCTAAATCACGATACTCTCCGATTCTAGATTCTAATCCATCAAGGAAATCTCTAATATCTTTATCAATACCTTGAGGTAAGTCCATACGAACGCCACCAATTACGATGTATTGGTGATAAACTCTTGCACCTGTAATTTTTTCAAAAATATCTAAAATTAAATTTCGATCCACGTGTGCATGATACATGAGTGTATAGTTACCTGTAGGTCCACCTAATCCACCATAAGCCATCAAATGTGCAGAAATACGTGCAAGTTCTAAAATAATCATACGAATCCAATGTGCTCTTTCAGGTATTTCCAATTTCAATAATTTCTCAGCAGCACATGCAAATGACATTTCATTAATATCGGGTTCAGGAACGCAAACTCTAGGAATTAATGCAATGTTATTAACCCATAATTTTCTTTCCATTTGTTTTTCAAATCCACGATGTAGCATACCGGGAAGTAGATAAGATCTTTTGATGATATCACCATCGACAAACAGATGCACAGAAGCATTACCATGCATACCTGGATGTTGAGGTCCTAAAAACAACTTCATCTCTTTCATGATGATTCACCTCCGGTTCTTAAGTTTTGTGCTCTTTTTCTCTTTTCAGCTTTCTTTTCTAAGATTTTATTATTCTCATCTTTAACTGAAAATGAATCTGGATAAGTTCTTGAAGGAAACTTTTTCGCACTATAAGCACTCGGATCAAAATCTTTTCTTAAAGGTGGGATATCATCCCATCTTTCTAAGATTAAAGGTTTTTCATATTCAGGATTTCCTGGGAAATGAATACCAAAAAACTCATGAGCTTCTCTTTCATAATACTTAGCTCCTGGAAAAATAGCTAAAACAGAAGGCATCACAGGTTGATTTCGATCAATTTTCGTTCTGATTTGAACATATGAAGGTTGTTCCCAATTCATCAGGATGTAGACCACTTCAAATTTCACTTCATTTGGCCAATCTACAGCGCTTAAATATGAGAGTTGTTTCCACCCCTTAAGTTTTAAAGCGGATAAGACATTAAAAACGTCTTTTTGTTCGAGTTCATAGGCAACTTGATGCTGATCAATCACATCTTTTAATAAAGGCTTAGATAGACTCAAGACCACTTGATCTATAACATCTATGTTATTGATGGAACTCATCTTCAATCGCCACCTCTCCTAAAACATCTTTTTGATTCTTTTTATACCATTCATTATGCTCATGATACTTCTTCCAACCATTAGCAGTCTTATTCTTTATACCTTCCATTAAATCAACAAATCCATTTAAAACAGATTCTGGGTTAGGCATACATCCTGCAACATATGTATCAACAGGAATGTATTGATCAAGTTGGTTAATGACGGCATGTGAGTCATGATAAATACCACCATTGATTGGACAAGAACCTAAAGCTACCACATATTTAGGTTCACTCATTTGTTCATATGTATAAACCAGTCTTCTCAATGTTTTTAATGACAAATACCCGGATACTAATAAAATATCAGCTTGTCTCGGTGTTGCCATAGGTCCCATACCTAAGCGCTCCATGTCATAAGCACTCGTCATTGATGGTGGTAATTCGATGGCACAGCACCCCGTACAATACATCAGTAACCATAACGAATTTCTTCTAAAATAGTCACCAACTTCCCACCACTTACGATCTATTTCTTCTTTTGTTAAACTTTGTTTTACCGTATATTTTGTGCTTATCATTTTATATCACCCATCCAAAGTATATTGCGATAACTGCCTGTGTTACAGCCATGAATAATGGCCATTTATAGAAAAATACAACTACTTGATCAATTTTGAAACGTCCATTGACGTTTGAAATAAGATTTGCAATCGTATAAACAATAAAATACTTAATTAAGAATTCAATAATATTACTTGCTCCACCTAAAAATAAATGAACAAATAAGCTTACTTCGATGAATACCGAAATTTCATGAAGAATAAATAACATGCCTAATTGTTTTCCACCATATTCGACCATCGGACCTGATGCGATTTCTGCTGGTGCGATATAGGTTTCAAATGGTTTTTTCCCAAGCATACCCATGAGTGCGATAAACCCAACAATACCACCAATAGGTAAAGCAATTAAGAAAATGTTGTTTCCTGATTGTTGTTGATACATCATGATTTCAGTCAATGAACTATGACCTGTTAAATTAATGATTGTTAAAACAACAATTAAAAATGGAACTTCATAAGCGAGCATCGTTGTCAATGCGCGCATGACACCTATGCTTGCCCATGGATTACCAGAACCGCTGGCACTCATAGCCATTCCTAACATACCAACTGCAAGAAGATAAACAAAGATAAAGAAGTTATCATAACCTTCAAATGCAACAATATTTGATGTAATGGGCATAAACATTGCAGTCGCAATGATGCCACCCAAAGCCATAATGACACCAAAATCAAAGATCCAACCGTGACTGACACTGCGTTTACTCAAAAGTTTGAAGATATCTAAAAACTCTTGGTACCATTTTGGACCTTGACGTTTTTGCATACGACCTACGATTTTTCGGTTAATACCACCAATCGATGTCTGCAAGACAAACCCGAAAAATGCAACTAAAATCCCAATGAGTATATTTAAGATCATAAGACTTCACCCCACAATACAAAGATGATGATTGACATGATTAAGAGTATCACTACAGATAAACTGTTGGACATAAACACATATTTTAAAAATGTCCCCAATTCTTTTACCTTTTCTGCCAACGCTTTATAAAACTTCGTCATATAATGACTTTGTTTTTCATAGAGTCTTTCAAGAGGTGCATAAAAGTCTGTTGAATAATGGAATAAATGTTCATCGTGAACGAAATTCCCTGCTGTATACGTATCCATCAATCCTACTTTTCTTGATTTCTTGAGAAGAATAAAAATAATAAATGCAATCACAATACCTACAACAAAGACAAGAGAAATCAATCCTGGATTTAAGGTACCATTATTACCGCTAATCGTAAACGTTGTATATGTTATGCCACCAAATCCTAATTCAAGAATGATCTTATTAATAACATCAAAGAAAACTTTCGGAAAAATACCTGTATAAATATTTAGACCCATGATGATTGCAGTAGGAATCAAAATCAACAGCGGTGCTTCTTTTACATCTTTGTATTCTCTAAATTCTTGTCCTAAAAATAAAGCAGCTAAAGGTCTAAACACATATAAAAATGATCCAACGCTACCAAAGAATACAGCGATACCCACAAAGATTAAACCTTGATCAATCACCGCTTGAAAGATTAACCATTTCGAGATGAAACCACCCATAGGTGGAATCCCTGCCATCGAAATAATGGCAATCAAATATGCCAAATAAGTGATTGGCATCTTATGAATCATACCACCCATCTCACTAATCTTTGTCGTGTGTGTCACTCTTGCAACAGCTGCAATTGCCATAAAGGCACCCGCACTGGCAAGTGCATGTGCTAAGATGTGATATAATCCACCAGCAAAAGCAATACTGTTAAATAAAGAGAATGCAACTAAGATATAACCACCATGACTCATTGAAGAATAAGCAAGTAATTCTTTAGCATCATCTGCTTTAATCGCCATTAATGTTCCAAATACGATGGATAATCCACCAATAAGTGCAACCACATAGTGTCCAACGGGTAGTCCTACTGTTTCGAAAACCTGTGTTGTTGGGAATATTTTAACTAAAGCTAAAATACCGATGAATGCACCTAACTTAACCAATGCACCCGATAATACAGGTGAAAATGGGTGAGGTGCATGACCATGTGCAATGGGTAACCATAGGTGAAGTGGAAATGCACCTAATTTAGCAAATGCAGCAATCAAGAATAAAACAAAAACAAAAGTTCCTGTACTTCCTGAAAGTGTACTTAAGCTTTCATTGATAATTAATGTTCCAGTTTGCTCAAATGCTAACAAGATACCTAATAATAAAGAAACGCTACCTGCTAAGCTGAAACCAAAATATGTGACTGCCGCTTCCCTGCTCTTACCTTGCGGAATTAAAAACATTGTTGTCCAAATGATTAATTCGAAGAATAAAAATAAATTGAGGAAATGATCTGTATAAAATGCACCTATAACACCTGCCAAACTGAGTAAAAAGAGCATGTTATATGTGTTTTTATATGTATATTTATCCATAAAGTGTGGGTGAAAGAAACTTACCATCAAGTAGATAAATATAATAATGATTGCAAAATAAAATCCTAAATAACTTTGAGAAAAACTAATGCCTGGTAAATAATGAACCGTTGTATCTAAACCCATATTGAAGCCAAATGCAGCAACAGATACAAATACAAACATAACTGCGAAAATAGTGAAAATAGATCCAATAACTTGTTTAAATCGCGTCAAAACATATGCAATAAGTGATGATACAACTAAACCTAAAATCAAGAGTTCAATACTAGCCATGAATGACCACCTCACTTATCTCATCGATGTTATGATCAAGTTTATTGAGCGGATTTGAATACGTACCAAAGACGAGTAAACTTAAAGCGATGACCACACAAACAACCTTAAAAGCGAGATGATATTTAACTTCAACTTTTTGATCACCTGGATACCATAACTTAATCAGTAATCTCACCAAATATATACCTTCAATAAGTGATGCAAGTAATATAACAATCATCACAATGAATTGATTTTGTTGTGCAAACATAGTTAAATAATTAAGTTTAATGATAAAACCGATAAACAAAGGTAGTCCCATAAGCGACAAAGTAGCGATTGTAAATGTCGTTCCTACTAAAAGATTATGTGAAAACAATCCTTTTAATGATTCAACTTCATCATCATTTGTTTTTTGTACGGAATGGTTAATCACGAGAAACATCACGGTTTTACTTAAAGCATTCGCGATAATTAAGTAAACAGCCCAAATGACTAGTCCATTGACAAAAAGTAAAACAATGATTGAACTTTGTGCAATTGAACTAAAGAGCAAAATCTCTCTTACTTTCGTTGAGCTAAAAGCCATCAAATCACCAACTAAAATACCTACAGTTAATAAGATGGTTACAACAAGTAACAACGATCCTTCAAATTGAAATAAGTTAGTAATCAGTCTGCCGAATACGAATGTTGTTGCTGCCATATAAACGCTTGCAATCATGGGTCCTGATAAACTATTTGAAGTTCCTAAAACTCCTTTGACCCAATGATTGAATGGTAAAAGTTTTGCTTCTACACCTAGTCCAATAAACATCATCAAGAAGGGTAAAATCAATTGACGATAATCATTTAAGGCTTCTATTTCTCTAATCATAATAACGATATTTAGTGTTCCAAACATCGCGTATAAAATGACAATTCCAAACAAAAATAAACTACTTCCTATGGAACCATATAGTAAATATTTAAAAGTACTTACTGGTTTTTTATTTGAAGTTGTAATTAAATAAGCCGCAATTCCAGAAATCTCAATAAACACAAATAAATTAAATAAATCATTTGCTAAAACTAAGCCATTGAGTCCTGCCATCGCGAGTAATAAAATCGTTCCGTATGTTTGATACGATTTAATATTTAAAAGTGCTATTACCAAGATTAAACCATTGATGACCCATAAGGCAATCACGGCATATACATCAAGAAAAAGTGTTATGCCTAATAGATTGTGGGTCAACTCATCTTCATACCCACCAACAAAAATCATGCCCTGCTTTAAAAAGAATAAGATTATCACATTAAACAGTGCAACAAAGATTAAAAGCATCATTTGATATTTCTTCACTAAGATGGAAAGGAATGCGACCAATAAAGGAATAACGATTAATAGAATAATGTTCATTGGATTGCCTCCAATTCATCTAACTCTAAGGTGTGATATGTATCAAAGATGTTTTTAGATAGTGCTAAACCTAATGCAGTTGTTCCAACACCAATAACGATTGCTGTTAAAACAAGTGCTTGTGGAATGGGGTCTACATAAATTAAACCCAGATCATCAACAGAAGATACGATCGGAGCGATCCCATCTGAAACAAAACCAATGCTAATAATGAATAAAAATAAGCCAATTTCCATCACATTTAAGGAAACAATCAGTTTGATGATGTTTTTATTGACAAACAGTCCATAAAAACCAAGTGCAAACAGAAAGATTGCTGCATATTGTATCATGACTTTTCCTCCTCTGTTAAAAACTGATCAATCACACTAGCGATTTCACTACCAACTTTAAGTCCTATAAGAACATAAATGATAGGTATAATACCTGCACTCAATAAGTTACCGATCACACCTGTGTTTAAGAAGTTTTCAAAATATGCTGTTCCAATCACAAGCCCAACTAAACCGATCACAACGATTAAGCTACCTGCTGCACTTTCAAGTATTTTGAACCCTTGAATTTTACTTCTAAACTGATCATCCGCTAAGTATAACAATAAGACTGAACTTGCAATCATTGCTCCACCAGGAAAACCTCCACCAGGACTTAAATGACCATGCAAAATCATGTAAAAACTTACAACTAAAATGATTGAAACGAGGATGTAAGAAGCAGTTTTTAACATGAAATTAGGTTTAAAAGCTAATTCCATACGCTTTTTATGTTTAAAATCAAGAATTAAAGCTACACCAAGTGAACTAACGAAAAGGACGGTAACTTCACCAAGCGTATCGAACGCTCTAAATCCTAAAACAACTGATGTTACGATATTTGCTGAACCTACAAGTTCTGCAATTGCACTTTGGAAATATGAACCAGATATTCTTTCTGCAAGATTGACATCACCATAAGCGGGAAAACCGCTCATGTTTCTCAATGCAAGTATAATCATTAAACCAAAGGCAAAAGCAACGATTAAACCAAAGAATTTTTTCATTTCGCATCCCTCCTTTTAATTGAAAGCAATACGAAGATAAATAAAGCAGTAACTAAGCCACTACCAATCACCGCTTCAGTAATGGCTACATCTGGTGCCTTCATTAAAATGAACGCAACCACCGCAAGCATGCTGAGTGCAGATAGATAGATAACAGAGTGGATGAGTTTTTTAGCGTTTATTGCTAAAAAAGCAATGACAAGTATTAAAACAGATATGATGAGAGAGAAAACATCGAAAAATGTCATTGTTTTTCACCCCTACCTTTTAAATCATCTTTTAATAACGTATCTTGTAGTGTTTTTGATTTGTAAATAGCTTTTGCTATTGTTGAAGATCCTACAGGATTGGATAATGCAATTAAAATAATCAGGATAATCAGTTTAAATATCCAATTTGGATGGGATTCAATACTTGCAAAAATAACACCTAAAATCATTGAAAATGATCCAAGCGTTGTTGCTTTTGTTCCCGCTTGAATACGATTGAATGTATCAGGCATTCTAAGAACACCAAGCCCACCTAAAAGATAGAAGAGAGCACCTATCATTAAGAATACATAACTAGCGATGGTCATTGTTTTTACCCTCCACATATCTTGCAAATACGACAATCTCTAGAAACGCTAATATGCCATAAACAATAGCGATATCTAAATAAAGAATGCTATTTTGCAGTAAAGCAATAAACACAATGATACCAATCACGATCATGTTAAACGTGTCTAATGCCACAATACGATCAGCCAATTTGGGTCCAATAACTAATCTGATAATCACAAGCAATAAACCTAAAATAAGTAAGCTAAAGACGATGTAATCTAGCCATATCATTTGAAGATACCTCCTAACAATTTTTCGAAAGGTTCTGATAAATCATCAGGATTTTCAAACTTAGTGATATCGATTGCATGAACATAGATGGTGTCATCATCTACATCAATCGATAATGTACCTGGTGTTAGTGTGATTGAGTTTGCTAAAGCTAATTTACCAACATCACTCTTTATGTTCGTTTTAACTTTTAAAATACCTGGATTAACAGGTATTTTAATACTCAATACTCTTCTTGCTACATCTAGGTTCGCTAAGATCAATTTCCAAATAAATACGGGTATGTAGATAACTACAAACTTAATCAATTTAATAGGAAAATTCCATTTGACCTTGAAATCAAGTTTTCTTGCAATGAGTGCGGTAATTATAGCACTGACAAGAGAACCTAAGATGACTTCTTCTACTGTAAATCCAGCCAAAAAAAGATACAACAGTAGAAGGGCTAAAAATGCCGTTGCATATTTCATTTTCTTCCTCCTAAATAATACTTCTCATTTTATATAAAATGTGAAACTCACACAAAAAAGTAGTTGCTCCCACTACTTTCCCTGAGCTACACACCAATAAATTAGGTTCATTGAAACCTCTTATAAAAAGTTAGTATGCCATCACTTTTTCTAGGATTAATGCGTTAATTCGCATTCATAGGTTTTAAATTAGTTTCATTATACCACTAAGTTTAGTGCGTGAGAAGTTAAGATTTGAAGAAAACTAAATTATTTAGTTTTTGCATATTTTATCTAATTAAATCGGTCATTTTAAAACACAAAATTGTACTGCATAAGATTGATGAGTTTGTATTCCCCAAAGCAACCATGTTTTCATAGCACTTTGAAAATGCTCAGCTAGATCTGCTAGTCCGAAATCTCCGAGTCCAATACCATATTGACTGAGATAAGCTTGATACGTATCATTCATCCATTTTTGATTCGAAATATGTTTTTTTACATTCAACGAAAAATCATTATCCGTCAGTAAAAAAATATCAGATGCAACAAAAATAATACCTTCTGGATTTAATAAGTTCATTATTTCTTGATTAAAATGGTGAAGTATTTTTGCCATTTGTTGTAGGATAAATGAAAGTATATCATCTTTTCTTGATGGCGATAGTCCATATGGGATCATTGTGTCTAGTTTATACTCACATGCTCTATATAAAAGTTGCGTATAGATGGGGGAGATATAAATGACATCAAACTTCGTCATCAATTTTTTTGAAAAATGATGATCAAGTATATGGTCTATTTCTTGTAATACGTCATATTCAATTTGTTCTTTTGATTTATGTATCAGGGCATTAAAAAAAGCATGGTTGAAATACACATCGTCCAACCCAAGGTAATCCATTTGAATCACCTTGATTTTAGATTGTTGTTTTTCAACTAATGCTTGATTCATGCTTTCTTGGTCGATATCTGTTAAATAAATCTCATGAAACTTTTCACAAAAATAATCTAGCGGGATATCTGAAAGATTTCCTGCACCAATGATTAAAATTGTGTTAAACATAGCTTTATGGTTTAAAGCATCTTTCATTAATGATGATGTTTTATGTATGTAATCTTCTTGATGAAGATTTCTGTGTGATTGGTTAAGTTGATGATAAAAGTGATTCATAAGGATACCTACTCTTTACGATTGACATGATAACCTTATTAAACCATGAAAAAGTAACCTTTTCAACATGAATTAAACGTCTGAGAATGATTGATACTTAGAAATGATTTTTTCAGCTGTTTTCATGCCATCAACTGCAGAACTCATAATGCCACCTGCATATCCTGCACCTTCACCCATAGGAAAAAGACCAAGGATATTGGATTCATGATTTTCGTTTCTTGTCATACGAATCGGTGATGACGATCTTGTTTCAGCGCCTGTTAAGATAGCATCATGCATCGAGAAACCTTGTATCTTTCGATTAAAATCAATCAGTGCTTCTTTGATAGTTTGTGTAACATAAGGTGGAAATAATTCTTTAAGTTCAGCAAACTTGTAACCTGGACGATATGATGGTTTTACAGTCCCTAACTTCGTCGACTTTTGATCATTTAAAAAATCGCCAACAAGTTGAATAGGTGCGTTATAATTAGAACCACCTAATACAAATGCTTTTTGTTCAATGGCTCTTTGATAGGAAACACCTGCGAGGGGATGATCAGATCCAAAGTCAGATGGATTCACATTGACTAAAAGTGCAGCATTTGAGTTTTCATAATCTCTTTGACTTTCACTCATCCCGTTTGTGACAACACCAAATTCTTCAGAAGATGCACACATGACCCATCCGCCTGGACACATACAAAATGTATACGCAGTTCGATCATTGGATGCATGATAACTGAGTTTGTAATCAGCAGCTCCGAGTTGTGGTAAAGTTGAGAAATTCCCGTATTGAGATTCATTGATCAATTGTTGTGGGTGTTCGATACGAACGCCTATAGAAAATGCTTTTTGAACGATGTCTAATTTTTGATTGTAAAGAAGCTCAAAAGTATCTCTTGCACTATGTCCAATACCAAGTAAACAAATAGAGGTATGGATGGTTTCATTGTTATTAACGATAACCCCTTGTAGGGTTTGATCTTGAACTAAGAGCTTTGTTACTTTGGCATTAAATCTAATTTGTCCACCTAAGGAAATGATTTCTTCTCTGATATTCTTCACAACATTTTTTAAAACATCGGTTCCTACATGTGGTTTATTGATGTATAAGATTTCAGGTTGTGCACCGTTTGATACAAGTGATTCTAAGACATAGCGACATCTGATATCACTAATGAGTGTTGTGAGTTTTCCATCAGAAAACGTGCCTGCGCCGCCTTCACCAAAAAGAATGGTAGACCCTTCACTGTATTCCCCTGTTTGATAGAAATGATCGACATTTTTTGACCTTTGATCAACATCATATCCTCTTTCTAAAACAATGGGTTTATAGCCTCTTCTTGCAAGTAGTAAAGCAGCAAACATACCGGATGGACCAAAACCTACAATAACGGGAGAATGAGTTAATTGGCTATCTCCTGAAGGTATCTCTTGGTATGTTAAAACAGGGGCTAGCGTTAACCCTTTAATTTTTTTATTTAAATAGATCTTTTCATTGGTTAATTCAAGATCAACACTATAGACAAAATAGATTTGTTCTTTCTTTCGAGCATCAATTGCTTTTTTATAAATTGAAAATGATTTAATCTCTTTAGCTTGAATGCGATACTGATGGTTTATATATTTAATGAGGTTTTCTTTTTCTATTGCTAATGTTGGAGCTTTACCAACTTCAAGTTTTATATCGGTTATTCTGATCATATGACACCAATCCTTTTTTATAACACATCAATCATACATGATTTGCATAAGAATTACAATGCATAATGCCATTTGTTTGTATCTAAAAATGAGTTAAAATCAACGATTAAGTCCGTCTTAATTCAAAAGGCTCTTCTCGAGACGAGAAAAGCCTAACAATCACTTATTGTAATCAGTACCGGTTGAATATCTATGAATCCATTAAATCGTTAAATGTTCTTTTTCAGTAACTGCCTTAATAAATATATCGACTAATTCTATATCGAATTGAGAACCAGCACATCGATTCAGTTCAGCAATGGCAACTTTATAATCTAAAGCTTTTCGATAGGGTCTATCAGCTGTCATGGCTTCATAAGAATCACATATACTAATGATTCTTGAAAACAGTGGAATCTCATCTTCTTTTAATCCATTAGGATAACCTTTCCCATCCCATCTTTCGTGATGCGTAAGGGCATATTCAGCTAACATCGAATATTTATCTGCAGAGCGAAGAATATGATAACCGTTAATGGTGTGAGTTTTCATAATGACCCATTCATCTTCAGTTAGTTTTCCTGGCTTATCTAAAATACGATCAGGTATTGTTATTTTCCCAATATCGTGCATTAAACCTGCAAATTCTAACTCTTTCGTTTGATCTTCACTTAACTTAAGTTCTTCACCCATCATTTTGCAGTATTCACTGACTCTACTAGAATGCAATTTTTCTTCATCATACTTCTCTTTAAGTGCTTCGAATAGTGTCATAATTGTCTCATTACGCGCACTTTGTCCATGCAAAATCTTGTTGGCGTACATTTTGTCTTCTGCGTTTTTTAAAACATCCTTGATTTCCGTAGCACTATCAGTTTTCACATCGTAGCCTACAGATATAGAAAACTTAAAATCGTTATGCATGAACGATAAACTATCGTTAGAAATAGCATTTCTTATTACTTCGAATTCTTTTGCTTGCGTGTTGGGAAAGATCATTACAAATTCGTCTCCACCTATTCTTGCAACAAAATCATCGTCACCTAGATAAGATTTCAAGACACTACTGATTTTAATAAGAACCTCATCACCTAAATCATGACCATAAGCATCATTAATCAGTTTAAGACCATCTAAATCTATCATCGCAACCGTAAGAGGAAAATACTGTTCTTGATCGAATTCTAACATCTTTTCTTCGAAATACTTTCGATTAGGAAGACCTGTAAGATAGTCATGATTACTGGTATATATGATATCTTCTTCTTTACGCTTTTGTTCTGTGACATCCATAACCATCGAAATGATAAGTGGGGAGTTTGGAACATTGACACCTTGAGCTGTAATATAGCGAACAATTTGCCCATTTTTAGTAATGGGGACATACTCCCAACGTTTAAGTTTGGGATCGTCACTTGCTAGACCTTTTAAAACTTTTTCTTTTATTTCTTCTCTAAATACTTCGTCCTCATAAACTTCATCCCAAAAGGAATTTGATTGCATTAATGCTTCTCTCGTTGTTCCATAAAAAATAGGGAAATTACTATTCATGTATTCAAAATTAACTTCTGGATTGACTGAGTTTACTGCGATACCAATCGTCAGATTATCCATCACGAGTTGTAATCGATTAATTGTAGTTTCTAGCTTGATTTCTGTTTCAACGATGTGATCGATTACTTCGGTATATAAAATAATACCAGCTACATTCTCCTTATCATCATACCAAGGTTGAGCGGACCATCTTGTATACCTAACACTACCATCGGCACGTGGAAATGTATCTCTATCACTGGAGAGCGTTTCTCCATTGAGGGCTCTTTGATGCGCATCTCGAAATTTTTTAGGTAAATCCGGGAAAATATCATAGTGATGCTTACCAATGATATTTTTACTTACATTAAAAAGTTCACAAAATTTATCACTGACATACACGTAGTTTAACTGTTTATCAAGTACGACGACTGCTTGTGCACTATGGCCAATAATATACTGAAGTAAATCCTTTCTATAACTAATCTCACGTTGGGCTTCAACGATACTCGTAATATCTCTTGCAAAGGCTGTTGCACCAATGATATCTTGATTCTCATCATATAAAGGATTGTATAATGATTCATAATATCTGATATGTTGATCGCCATACTCTTGAATCGTTTTGTGAGATTTGCCCGATAAAGCAATGTCATAGTTTGTTTTTGCATTGATTTTATCTAACTCAGTGGAGATTGCATCCATTAAGTTAGAACCTGTTTTGATATCCGCATTATATGCATATTTCATTACGTCTTTATGCACATTATTAAAATATAAGTAATTATATGCTTTATCTATCGCCAGGATGATGAAATCAGTAGGACTTTCTAGACTTGATTTTAATAGCAATTCTGATTTTTCTTTTTCGAATCTGTCAATGGTTAAATCAACAATCATTTGGGTGAGATTGAGTAAAAAATCAATGATATCTTCGATTTGCTTCTCACTTACAATGGGGACCTCTTCAAGTGCTTTCAAGTATATGTCTTCATCAAAACCATATTTTTTTGCTTGATTAACAAAAAACTCAACATCTGGTTTTTCTAAAAAACATTGTCCTGTAAAAAGATTGGCAATATGTTCTCCTTGAATAATGATTGGTACTGCAATATCAATTAAACCGTTATGACACTTGTAAATACTATATTTTTTATCTTTGCTTGCATTATTAGCTAATACTGTATCACTTATTTTGCAGTTTTTACTTGTCTCAGTGTTAACACGGTGAAAATCGGTGCATATATGTCTCCACCCTGATTTGGATATGACATTTCCTTCTAAATCCAAAATGGCAGTTACAAAACCTGTGGACTTATTAAAACCTTCCAGTAAAGTGTTGAACCTATTAAAATCAATATACTTCAATATGTCTTTTTTCATTTTGCACCTCTCCAATACGAGTCATTCTCATAAAATCAAGTCACAAATTTTCCTCTAGTGATCATTCATGTTTGCAGAGATGTGTTAGCTTGTTTTTATTATACTATAAAATGATTAATTGGTTATTAATCTTTACATAACGTTTTTTCATGAAACAAAGTGGATGTTTGATTTTGTTTTGTTACTAAGAGACGTTTGTCCGAATGAAAAAAAGAGATTCATAGCACTTTCTCGTACCTAATAAAGCAAAAAATAGACAAGAAGGATCAAATCCAACACTCACAAAATCTAAGGTTAAAGTGAACTCCATTAAGTAGACAAGAAAAAAAGAGGTTCATAGTCTTTAATGGATTTTGAAGTTAAGCATATGAAAAAAACTCTTTTCACGAATGAAAAGAGCATCTCATCTGATTAGTTTTTATACACCCATTCCTGCAAGTCCCATTCCAAAAATGATAATTTGCATCGCAAGCATAAAACTGATGACGATAAACATATGGATAATCACATCTAACACTTTGTTAGCCATCCATTCCTCTATTTTTACATAAATGAAACCGATAATAATTAAGGCAGGTACGACAATCATCATGCCCTGCATACCCCCTCTATAATCGAAAAAAGAAACCACAGAGTAGACAATAAAGTTTAATATGGATAGAAACATAAAGGTTGAATGTTGATTTCGGGTAGATGTTTTTATCCGTGATGATAATAGTTTAATCACAACGACACCGATACCCATAAAAATGGCTGATGAGTAATACCATTTTTCCCAATCTAAAAATAAGCCTAATAAAAATGTGGTCAATATAACCAAAGATAAAAGTAGATAGACTAATTTGTTGTTGTCACTTTTCATAGCATTGATTACCTCTTTTTTTTAAATGATAGATTCTATTTTCTTATCAATTTGAACAATTGATCAAGTTCTTTTTTCGTTAATTCTCTATATTTACCTGTAGGAACATCCAAATGAATGTGCATGATTCTAACACGTTTTAATGAGACGACTTGGTAACCAAAATAATCGCACATACGTCTAATTTGTCTATTTAAGCCTTCAGTTAAAATGATCTTAAATGTTTTTTCTCCAGTTTGTTTGATCACACATGGTTTTGTTACGGTATCTAAGATGGGTACACCCTTTGACATATTCGTCAGAAAATCTTGTGTGATTTTTTTATTGACAACAACAACATATTCTTTTTCATGATTGTTTTCCGTGCGAAGAATTTCATTAACGATATCACCATCATTTGTCATAAGGATGAGACCTTCACTCTCTTTATCAAGTCTTCCAATATGAAAAATACGTTTATGATAGTTGATATAGTCTACGATGTTACCTTTGATAGCCTGATCTGTAGTTGAGGTAATTCCAATGGGTTTATTGAATGCTAAATAAACAAACTCATTTTGTTTTTTAATAGGCTTATCATCAACGGTAATCTTATCTTGATCCGTAACTTTTGAACCTATTAAAGCAAGTTCTCCGTTAATTTTGATACGCTTTTGTTCGATTAATCTATCGGCTTCTCTTCTGGAACAATAGCCTGATTCACTTAAGTATTTATTGATTCTTGTTTCCATGTATGGTGACCTCGTTAAATAACTTTACTCTATATTTTAAACTCATGGTTATATCAATTACTGCATTTATACATATTAGCTTATTGGTAAAAAGAGATTACATTTAAGTAGTCTCGTTAATAACTAATGAAACCGTAGCGTATGGAGATATTCTATACTCGGTCAATGCACCATCAATTTCTAAATTAAAGCTTTGACCGCTATAACTCATGTTGTGAAGTACCACCATGATGGAATCATCTGGATTTAAAAAACCAGTAGCTATCACGTCACTACGATTTGATTCTACAAAAATTCTTTTTGCTCCAGGTATAACAAACTTTGAAAAATGAGCAATACTGTAGTATTCTACATTTTTTGTATAAGTTCCGTCATCATGTATGGTAATAACACCACGACAATTGGTACAACCACCATTGGTTGGACCATCTTGATCATTTAAAGCAAGATTCCATAACAAGACACCTTTTGAATGATAATTGATGGAGCCGATGAATACATTTTCCATGTTCCATTGCATATTACTTTGAAAATTGGTAGCCCATTTTCCCCCAGAACATTCAGTAAACCATATACCTTTGTCTGGATGTGCTTGATTCAAAACATCTTGACTTGATACATCTCCACCGTAACAATGAAAGGCTGTACCAGCGACATCATCTCGAATTGATTCATTGTTAAGTATCATGGTAGGATATGTGTATTGATCCCAATTGTGGTCATATGCAATGATCAATGTGTTATATCCTGCATTTCTAAGTGTAGGTGCTAATCTTTCGATGAATGCTGTTTGTTGTTGGACAGACATATACATCGTTGGATAGTTTGATGTTTGATGAAGTGGTTCATTTTGTGGTGTTATCGCGTAAATAGATAGTCCATGTGCGTGATAACCCTCAATGAATTTTAAGAAATAGTTTGCATAAACATCATAGTATGCAGGCAGTAAAGAACCACCATTCATGGACCTGTTATCTTTCATCCATGCAGGTGCTGACCAGGGTGAGGCAATCAATTTAATCTGTGGATTGATGGATAATGCTTCTTTTAGAATAGGTATGATGTAGGTTTCATCTCTTTCTAAAGAGAAGTTTTCTAACTCCAGATCAGTCGTACCCGTGGGCATATCGTTATATGAATACGTATTTAATGCAAAATCTGATGCTCCCATGGGAATGCGAATGAAGTCAATGCCAATACCTTCCGTTTTTGAAAACAAATCTTTAAGTAATGCTTGTCTCTTTTCATCAGGAAGTGATGAGATGAGATAAGCTGATGATTCGGTTAAAGCAGCACCAAAACCATCCATCACTTGAAAGGTTGTTATGGTATCAATGATGATCTTTTGGGATAGTATTTCTTGATCTGGTGTTGTTGTAAATGATTGTTCTTCGTTTAGAAGTAAGCTTTGATTGCCTTTTGTTACGTATGGTTTAATCTCGTAAGTTTTTATATCTTCTGATTCTTCGCTATTTTGGCATGAAAAAAGAAACATGGTTGTTAGCATGATCAGTGTGGCATGTGTGAATCTTTTTATAGATGAATGAAATGGTTTTTTATGCATGTGTTGGGTGTCCTTTTGTTAGCATCTTATTTAAATTTCTATATTATTTTATCATGTAACGTTGTTCAATTTTTATCTTTTTGACGATTTGTATTGATTTCAAACATTTATTAAAATTATGTAATATTTCGCAGGCATATGAAAAAGCCCTTCCCATGGGTGAGAAGAGAGTTTCATGCTTTATTGGTGACCCGTACTGGTTCACGATTTTTGCCGAGTAATTTTAGCTAGAATGAATTAGAACTTCATATATCACTGGTAATTTGAGTAACTCTTATAATAAAATTCATTTGATAAGAATATTTAACCCCGTATGATCACTTGTGATGAAACTAGGGTTTCCTTAAAAAAAGAAATTATGTCTACCATTTAAAACCCTTGTCTCTAAATAATATAAAACAAGCATCAATCACTTGAGCATCATATTTTACATCGCGATCTTTGTTTATCTCTTCGGAGATTTGATTGATGCTAAAAGCTGGCCTGTAGGTACGATGTGAGTTCATAGCAACAACTGCATCAGTGACAGCTAAAATCCGAGATTCTATCGTGATTTCATCACCTGAGATACCATCGGGGTAACCCGAACCATCAAGTCTTTCGTGATGATGGAGTGCCATATCCCCTATGATATCGGGAAATTCCGCATCATTAAGTAACTTGAATCCTTCAATTGTGTGCATTTTAACAATATTGAATTCAATTTGAGATAATTGTGCTGGCTTATTTAGAATATCTGTTGGAATGAAAATTTTCCCGACATCATATATTCTTGCACCTAAATCTATGAGTTCTATTTTTTCATTGGGTAATCCCAATTCAGTTGCTATCGCAGATGCCAATTTTGCCGCCTTTTGATGATGACCCGCAGTATAAGGATCTCTCAGTTCGACAATCTTAGCCATTGCGTTGATGGTTTGATTAAGCCTTAACTTCATATTATCTCTTTGTGATTTCAGTTTTTCATTTTCAATTAAATCATGCAAATTAACACGATTAATTGTAATAATAAACGCAAAGACGATGAAAATGGTCATAAATTGATTTAACAGTTGAGCAGTTGATGCCACTAGACCAGCACTAAGATAATCAGTTGTTGGTGATATAATTTCTATGACTATCCGATATATTTGTATTGAGATATATAAACAACTGACGAAACCCAAAAGTTTCGTAAATTTGCGTCTTTCAATCACTTTTCGACTAAACAACAATATAGCTGATTGTAAAAATATAAGTGATACAAAAACAGAAACTAAAATGATTCGAATCGATGTAGATTCTTGTATAAAAGTAAAATAGTATTGAAACATTACATAGATAAAAATCAGTGCATAATTGTAGGTATTCGTGGATTTATTGTCTGCAAAGACTTTAAATCCAAGATGCATGAGAAAAATGCCAGTTACTATACAAACATTTGATAAAACAACAGTGATAAAATCGGGTAATATCCCACGTATCCCTATTAATAAGAATCCAATAGTTTGTAGCAATAATGCAGTAGCCCAATAACCAATACCTTTGACGAATTTTTTGTTTTGCTTCCAATAGACAAACATTACGATGGTGTTAATTAAAGCATTGCCAACAAATGTTATCATCAAAGTTCTCATATCTAGCATTAAAACCACCTCTTTCTGATTTAAGAATCTTTCAAAAGATTTTAAAACGTGAAATTTTTTTCTTTGAAGAGCCTAATGCTAGCCTCGACAACTTTAGCATCATACTTAATATCCTTAAATCGATTGACTTCTGCTAAAGCTACATCTATACCTAAAGCAGGCCTGTAAGGTCTATGCGAATTCATAGCTTCAATCACATCTGCAACTGCTAAAATTCTTGATTCAATAGTAATTTCATCACCTGATATACCATCAGGATAGCCTGTTCCATCAAGTCTTTCATGATGATGTAAAACCATATCAATAATTTCTGGAGCGAACCCAATGTCGGAAATAATATGATAGCCTTCAGATGGGTGTGTTTTAATCAATTCCAACTCCATATCATTTAATTTCCCTGGTTTGTTTAAGATATCGGTCGGTATAAAAAACTTTCCAATATCATGAATCGTTGACCCATATTTAATTAATTCAATTTTTTCTTTTGATAATTTTAATTCTTCAGCAATGGCACAAGCCAATTGTGTTACTCTAAATTGGTGACCCGCGGTATAAGGATCCCTTGTTTCTCCCATTTTAGCGATCAAATATACAGTTTGTTCTAATTTCAGTCTAATTTCATCTCTGCTTTTTTTTAATTCTTCTTGTAGTAAAACTCTTTGGGTTATGTCCTTACCAAAAACAGAAATTCCATAGATATCCCCTTTGCTATTTTTTAATAATCCAAATGTTAATATCATTTGAGCTTTTCCATCATATCTCGAGTACTCAGTACTATAAGGACCATTTATAAGTGCTTGTTGATAAAATGAATACCATTTTTCTTTAAATTCTTCACCAGGATACATATCTTCGGGTCTCATATTTAACTCAAGTTTAATATTCGACTTAAGGAAATATTCTGATAAAGCTTTGTTGAATGTCAGAAGTCCAAAATTCTTTGAATCAACAGACCATATCATATCAGAAGTACTCTCAACGATTTTAGCAAATAATTCTTGGCTATAAGCTAAAGCATCTTGAGTGTTCTTCAAATCGGATAAATCACGTATGATTGCTTGTATATAGGGTTTCCCACTTAAATAAAGTCGTTTTAAACTAACTTCAGCAGCAAAAGAGGAGCCATCTGCTCGGCAATGTTCCCATTTAAAAAGTTGAGGCTCGCCATCATAAGCCAAATTGATTAATTTAATCGCTTCCTCTTCAGATGATTGACCATCAGGTTGTTTTGGGGGTGAAAAAGTGATTGGATGTTCCCCTATAATTTGATCCCGTGTACAACCAAACATCTTCAAAGCTTTTTCATTACAATCTACCCAACGTCCTTCAGTAAAAAGTAAAATGCAATCATCTTCAGTCTCAAACAGAGTATGATATTTGATTTCTCTATCACGGAGTTCTGTTTCTGCTTTTTTTCTTTCAGAAATATCTTTGACAACCCCCATAGTAAATACATGGTGATCTATTTGGATTTTGCTTATTGAAAGTGTGGCTGAAAATAGCATCCCGTTCTTCTTTTTACCTTGTAATTCCAATTCTTTGATAAAACCATTATTTTGGATTTCTGCAACCATTTTTTTTCGATCTTCAATATTTGCATATAAACCCAGTTCAGATGATGTCTTGCCTAAAGCTTCATCCCGAGTATAGCCAAAGACAGATTCAAAACTGTCGTTTACCTCTAATATTTTACCTTCAGGCAGTGTTGCCCAAAAAAAAGCATCAGGTGCAGTCATGAAAGCCGCTTTAAACTTTGATTCACTTTCTTTCAATAAAAATTGTGTTCTTTTTCTTTCTGTGATATCACGTACAATACTTATCAGTACTTTTTCTTGTCCAAAAGTGGTTCCCTTTGAACTCACGAGTACGTCGATAACCGAATTATCCTTTTTGTAATGTTTAGTCTCTAGTAAAATGCCTTCCATAGATGCAATCTTCATCTGCTGTTGAATAGATTCTTTATTGACTTCACGTCTAAGATCAAATATACTCATGATTTCAAACTCATCAAGGGAGTACCCATACAAACTCCTTGCTGCAGAGTTTGCATATAAAATGCTTCCGTCCAAATTGATGAAATAAATGGATTCATGAATCATTTCAGCAAAGACAACAAAATCATCTAAACACTCTTTAAATGTTTTATTCACACAGTCTAAACTATCTTTGTTTTTTTCTTCAGTGGATAAACTCATTTTTTGTATCCTCCATGTTTATTCAATAGTGTTTTGTAAAAATATTAAATTAGTATAGTTCATTCAGACTAATTTTACGCTATGAATGAGAAGTTGAATCGCAGTTGTTAATCTAATTTTATCACGATTTTTTTATATTACGAATCTTAATCTATTGAATAAAACTTCAAAACTTATATCAACATAAGTTAGCTTTTTTGATCTAAATTGAAAACTTATTGTGGACTTCTTTTAATTGGAACGAATTATGCTAATGCAGACATAAGTTTTTATAATTTTTTCTACTGCATTAAAATCGGTCTCACTTATAACTCTTGCTGATAATTTGGTAAAATTCAAAATCCAAAACATGGTATAAATATCAAGAAAAAAGCCCTTCCCGCGGGTGAGAAGAGCGTTTCATTTTTTTATTGGTGACCCGTAGGGGTTCACGTTTTTTTCAGTATCTATCAGACTAAACTGATATAAATATCATTAGTTCACGTGTGGTTTTAGGGCCCCTTGATATTCCCTTATCTCTCAAACTCTTTTTTAGCACTTCGAAAACATCGCACGAATTCACTTGTAGAAATAGAGAAAATCAAGAGACTTGAACTGATCAACAGACCGAGTTTGATGTCTATATATTCTGCAAGCATATCGCTTCCTGTAACTATCCCAATCTTCATGAATCTATCACCATAATAATTAGCATAATTATCTCCATCAACCAATATATCGATGATCTTTTTTTTATCTGCATCACTTGAAATGAATTTTTGTGTATGAATAACGTAGGAATCATAATCTTCATTTGATATTTCAAATGAAGGATAATCTTTAAAATAATATGGAATATACACATAAGAATCTAGCTGTACTTCGTTTGGATCAACACCGTTTGAAATTGCTCCCTCTAAAAATCCTTTAGCTGCTTTTGTATTTGTTACTACTCCAATGACCTTCCATTGTTCTTGATTTATAGAAAGATATTCACCTACTGCATCAACTTTACCAAAGGTGTTTAACGCTGTATCTTTATCAATGACAATAACTTTTTTGATTGAATCCTCTTCCCAAATTTCCCCATATAAAAGTGATACTTGTTCTACATGATTGAGACTAGAACTGGTGTTTACAACGACCCCATTTTTAATAAAATTCGAAGTGTATGCATAAATTTGAAGCTCTGATGTGATTTCAACATATCTACTTAAAGTTACATTTTCTATGCCATAAAGATCTATAATTGCATTTGTTTGTTCATCAGTAAATGAATCATCGTAGTAGGATTTCCATACATATATACTACTCATATCAATATGTCCAACAGTTAATTTGATACTTGTAGCAGTAATTACACTTAATACGAGTATTAAAACAAAAAAACCAGAAACACTTAAAAGTTTACCTTTAATTTTTTTTACAACTTTATTCTGATAATTTTTATTTAAATATAAATATTGGTGTAAAAACAGTAATAGTACTAAGCAAAAACTATAAATGATAAACCCAGTTTGTTTATTTACTTGTATGACAGTATCACTATTTATCGTAGTATACCATATTGTAAATGAACTTAAATAAATAAAAGTAGCAAGCAAGAGATTCCAACTTCCTAAAAAATTTACCAAAAACATATCATTTTTCAATATATTCTGCTTTATGATATATATAATCATCATTATCAAAGATATAAAAAATAATACGATTATAAAATAATTCAGTTCAAATTGAATCAACATGCTGATTGTGGTCATCAATGTAATAATAAGCACAATTATATTTATAACATACCCTCTTGAGTAGTTGGCTGTTAGGTATATGGAATAGAAGAATAGAGAAAACATGGTTATGAAATATGCCAGTTTGGCAGGTGCAAGTAATATGAAAATTAAACCTAGAAATAAGATGATCGAAGAGATTAACAGATGCTTATGACGATTAAAAAATACGATTGTTTTACTCCATAAACTTTTTTCCCCAAGTTTATAATGTTCTCGATCAATGAGTAATCCATAATCTACTTCTAAAATATCAGCAATTTTCTTAATTGTAATAATATCTGGTATACTTCTACCGCTTTCCCATTTACTAATTGTTTTGTCACTAACATATAGCAAATCTCCAAGTTGTTTTTGTGTCAGTTTCTTTTGTATTCGACATATTCTAATATTATCAGATATTGCCATAAACCCCCACCTCTTCAATACCTATTGTATCATTTCGACGTATAATCTACTCTTTTTTTATGTATACATTTTGGAGAGTTCTATTTCAACTTAATAAACCTTATTTCTTTGTAAGATTATAAAAAAAAGAATTATTGAAGTTCAATGATTTTATTTGATATTAATCATATGTCAACACCTTGATGTTGAGAATCAGCTAAATTTTATCTTAACATACGTCGCCTTTTTTGAATAAGTTCCCACATCCATCATGGACTTACTATATTTGGGGTAATTTTTTTATGCTCGTATTAATTTATAGACTTCAGTTTCGATTAATTAAAATCAATTACACTCTTTATTTATGTTTAGCTAGATGTCCAATTTATCATGTGTATTTTGGTAATACTTTACACTTTAATAGGAGAAACAAAAGTGATTTTTGATAAATTTTACAATTCTTCGATTTTTCTGGTATTTTCAGTTTTCTTATCTGGAAAAAGAAAGTTGAGTAAAACGAACCCTCCCATATTGAGCATAGAACCAATAGAAGCACTCAAGCGTATTAAAGAAAAAACAAAATCCTCTGTTGTCTCTTCTGCTATATTTATATTACTAAATAGTATTGACCCTACCCATAAGTGTAATCCAATAATCATGACACAAGATATAAATACCACAAAAAATTTTTTGCAACCTTTATAGATTCTCAGTCTGGAAACCATTATTAAGATCACGATAGCACTAACAAGCAGAGCTTCAACTTCATATAAAAAGATTGTTCCCAATTTGATATCTTCTATTGAGCTAAATTCATATTGAGTTAATCTAATTACTATTGATAATAGTACAACTAAAATTAATGCAACAATTATCATTTTTTTCTCATGCTTTGTCATAGATTATCCCCCAATGAATTCACATATACTATTATTATACATTACTTATTCTCAAATAAAAATTGCCTATTTTAATGATTATTCTCAGGGTTTAGTATATATTTCCCAATTACCATGTAAAAATGTGAGTTAAATCCACAATTTATATTAGTATGGGTTTTCTATAAACAAAGTTCTAGAACCAATATGACAAAGTAAGCTATCTCATGATTGTGATAGATTTAAACAATAAACTTTGGCGAAACGTACTGGTTTATGAATTTACCCGAGTATGATTATTTTACTAAGATAAGCTTTCAAATTTACTTATAAATGTCTCTCCGATGACCTGCATCAACGACAAGTATGATCAATCGATCATCAAAAATATGAGCTAGCAATCTATAGTCTCCAACTCTATATCTCCAGATACCTTTTTTGTCAGCAACCAATCCTTTTCCATGAATTCTTGGATTTTCACAGCCTTCCAAATTTTTAGTTATCCATGCAAAAATCATCGTTGCTATTTGCTTGTCCATTTTCTTAAAGGTTTTTAGTGCATTTTCACTTAGCTCAACCCGATACATCATTTGATACCTAATAAAGACTTAGCTTCTTCTATGGTGTAAGTTCTAGAGTTTTGTTCATATGCTTTCAATGCTTTTTCGTAAAGAAAAATATCGAACTCGTCTTCGATTTTTTCTAGGATAGCTTTACGCATGACTTCTGAAACAGTTGAACCATTGAGTTCAGCATATTTTTTAATCAGTTCTAGTTCTTTTTCATTCATTCTAATGGATATAGACATACAATCATCTCCTCTGTAATACATTGTACTACATATTGGTAAAAACCGCAATACATTGTACTACATTCGCGTAGAACTTCACAACTAACTTTGGTGATGTTTGAAAACTGTCTATAAATATCTAAAAATGGCCCTTCCCACGGGTGAGAAGAGCGTTTCATGTTTTTATTGGTGACCCGTACTAGCTCACGATTTTTCCCGAGAAATACTGGATGTTCTATAATGAAGGTTCATATTTTCACGTGCTTTCTTGGTGACGATCCCCTATAAATTGTCGCTAATGACTCGAATAATTAGATCTCCATAATTATCAACTTGTTGTTTATTGTAATATTTGATTTGGAAAAGTTGATCTTTATCTTTAGGCATTAACTCAACGATTTGATCGAGTTGTTGATTGTTGAATACCTCATATGCTTTAAGGTTATTTTGTTTAGCTGTTTCTAAACGAAGTGTTTTTAGAGCTTCTTGTATTTGGTTCATGGATTCCGTTATGAGGGCAATGATATCTTCTCCGTACTGTTCATACTTCTTTTCTCCAAATCCCGGTACAGTTAAAAACATCTCTTTTGATGTTGGTCTTATTGATAGTAATTGATCGAGTTCATTGTTATTGAAAATGAAATATGGTTTTATGTTTAATTCTTTTGCTTTTGTGTAACGATATCTTTTTAACTTCCCATGCAACTTGGTTTGCGGTATATTATCATTATAGTCTAACTTATCATTTTCTGATTCAATAGGAACTGTCTCCTTGACTGGTTGAATTACTTCTTCGTTTACAACAGGCTTCATTTCAAGGCTTAGTTTTTTTACGAAATCATACTCAATAGGTTTATTTTCCTTGATTATAGTTTCAGCAATCTCTCGCATATAATTATGTTTGAGTTTTACTTCGTTGTTATTTTTGATGTAGTAATTAAGTTTTTCAATCAATTGATCGTGTTTAATGATAAGATTTTTGACTTCCGCTTTTGCAAACTTTTTATTAACGATAGTTTTATCATTTGCTATTACAATTAATGAATAAATTGGACAATGTTTTATCAGTTTATGATCCCTTAAAAACTCATCAAGAAGTTTTACATGTCTTTCATTTTGAGTGATGGGACTATACATTCCTTCTTTAAATGTTCTATTATTGATTTGATATTCTCTTGTAAAATTCCCCTCATTATCTACATTAATGTTACCAAATAGTTTCTTTGTTTCCAGAACTAGAATGAATTCAGATGCAATGATAATGAAGTCAAACTGTGCTTCAAGATTTTTGTACTCTAATCTAATATCATGAAGACAAACTATAGGTAGTCTCGAATTTTTAAGTTCGTAATAGACATTTTTTTCTCCCGCTAAGCCACTTCTAACATTAAGTATTTCTTTTTCTACCTTAATTTTAGATTCATCATTGACTTGATTTAAAAGACTTGTAAGTGTATTTAGCTGTGTGTTATCATCCAATGAAAAGTCTTTAGTAAATTCTGGCCCTTTTATTTCTCCATAACCTAAAATTTTATCTAGTAATCCCATAATATCCCTCCACTTTTATAGAAATCGTCTTAACCTATGTTTATTATAACATTAATTGTTTCCTCTAATAAAGTCCTTTTGAGTTGTGCAGGAATTGTTCACGTCGATGATTCTATCTTTTGTTTTGTAAAAATCTTCAAAACTTGTGTGTAGATAAATATTTGATTTTTTTCTTAAACTCATTTTTCTCTTTGTAATCTCAGTATTTTAGTCAAATTTCGCTTATTTACACATTAGTTTTTAGTTAATTCTTTTGCGTGATTAATTTTGTTGTAACCCATCAGAATTGTGTTCTTTGCTCTATTTATAACTACTCAAATAACATATGAAATTCAAGAAAAAAAGCCCTTCCCACGGGTGAGAAGAGCGTTTCATGTTTTTATTGGTGACCCGTAGGGGTTCACGTTTTTTTCAGTGACTAACAGACTAGACTGATGTGGATATCTTTAATTCACGGACTATTTTGGTAATGCATGCTATTTTATAGATCAGTATATAAACACTATAAATCTTCAAGATAATCAACTTTCGAATATATAACTCTAATGATTTCAACTAGTTTTTCTATCTCATTATAAAAATACACGATAATGTAGTTTTGCACGATACACTTTCTCAAATCTATTTGAAAAATGAGTTTACTCTTTATCAGTGGATATGATAATGGGAATAATAACAGTTCATTAAATTTAGTTTCAAATTTATCTATTAGATTTGATGCTGCTTCTGGATTCACTAACTCTATTGCAATATAAGAGAATATATTTTCTAAATCCTCTTGAGCTTTAGGTAATAATACAAACCTATTTTCCATATTTAGTTTTCATTTCATTTAAAAACATAGTACCATCAATCTTTTGACCAGTTTTATCGATATCTTTGAGAGAGTCATTGATCAGTTCAATCATTTGTCTTTTAGCAATTTCTTTTTCATAAACTTCGATACTCATAATAACCATAGAACCATAACCATTTTTAGTGATAAAAACAGGTTCATTCGTCTCTTCTACATACTTTGAAATTGACGCAGTATTTTTGAGTTCTCTAATTGGTATTATTTTTGGCATAATATTCGTCTCCTTTTTATACCATAATTATACCATACCAAAAATTCTGAGACAATACATAGATGGTAAATTACCGATTAATGTTCTATAAAGAATAGGAATCAAAGATAACCCCCATCTCGATTAAGAAATAGGGGTTTACTGATAACTTCGGTGGCCACTAGGTCAATTAAAAAGCCAAACTATGCCAGCAATAATCAAAAATGGGATTAATGCAAAAATGACCGTCCATAAAATTGTGAAAAGATTTCTTTTTTCAACTGATCTTGTATTCTCTATCTCTCCATACTTTATGTTTAACTGATAACCATCACTTAAAAACCATTTCTTATGTCTATGAAGTCTTATAGTGACTGTCTCATCCTTTTGAACGTCGATAGTAATTTTATTAATAGCAAATCTCCCCCATCATTTTAACAGATATGCAGACTCAGTTGCATATCCAAAGAAGCTTATTGCCATTAGGAAAGCTCCAAATAAAAAATATACACTATTTAAGATATGATATTGTTCAACTTTAATTTCATGTAGTCCAGGTTCAACCATTAATGTTTCTGATTTCATCCTCTTTCCATCAATATAAATATTAAATTTTTTATTGAATTCATCTGTATATTTTATATAATTAAATGATAGTTTGTGCATTATTCTCCCCACTTTAATTAGTAATACGACTTCTTATTGATACTATTTTATCATGTGTCTCTTATATTACCCTACTTACTTCTGAAAAAAAACCCAAAACTTATGCTAATATAAGTTGACTTTTTTAATATAAATCAATAATTTATCATCAACCTTCAATAAGTGGTCTAATTTTCACTTATATCGACATAAATTTTGATGATTGTTATAACTTTTACAAAACTGACCAAATTACGAAAACCTCTAGCTTTGTTACTTCTTAATAAAACAAAAAAAATTGTAAAGGTCAAATATTAACACTCTAACAAAATGGAGTGTTTTTTCGTATCCTAAGACCATGAAACGAGGGAATAACACATGGGAAAACATTATAC
>MIDA01000021.1 GCA_001830045.1 Tenericutes bacterium RIFOXYA12_FULL_35_10
CTACTGATCTTCAGTTTATTTATTGCCGTTTTACTTAATATGAAGTTTAGAGGTAGAGCTGCCATTCGTGCAATCTTCTTTATTCCCGTTATTTTAAATTCAGCTGCTGTTGCAACTGCATTGGGTGGCGGTGATGTGATCACACAAATTTTAGAGCAATCAGGTATCGATCGTATTTTCGATCTCGAGTTCTATTTGATTCAAACGGGTTTAACACCTATTATCGTAACATTTATCGTGGGATTAATCGGACGTATTTATGATATTTTAGCACTTGCGGGTGTTCCGATTTTACTCTTTTTAGCAAGCATCCAGTCTGTTCCTAAACATTTATATGAAGCTGCTAAAATTGAAGGAGCAACCAGTTATGAAATGTTTTGGTTGATCACACTTCCAAACGTTTCACCACATATCGTAACAGTGACTGTGTATGCCTTAGTGGATACCTTCTTGACATCGCCAGTATCAGGTATTATTTCAGATGAATTAAAAAGACAGGCATGGGGATTAAGTTCTGCCATGGCTTGGATTTATGTCGGTACCATTATTGTGATGCTTGGTTCACTTGCAGTGCTTGCTAAAGGTCTAAAGATTGGAGGTTCGCACTATGAAAACTAACATTTATGATGCCGTGAAAAAATCAGTTACGGGTTATATCGATAAAGTCACTGAACCTCGTGTTGTCTTTAAGAGACAAAGACAGATTAAGGCTTTTATCGGCGGACTCATTCGTTATATCTTCTTAATCGGTTTATGTTTCGTGATCTTATTTCCAACCATTCAGCAAATCTTAATGGCACTTCGTGCGCCAGGTGATGTCAATAACCCAGCGGTTATTTGGATTCCTGAAAACTGGTCTATTCAAAACATTAAAATCTCGATGATCGTTTTAGATTATTGGAGAGCACTTGTCAATACGTTTAGGTTATCTGTAATTGTGATGGTATTGCAACTTGCATCAACTGCGTTAGCAGGTTATGCATTCAGCAGACTTAAATTTAAAGGAAGTAACATTTTATTCATTTTAGTTATTTTAACGATTATCATCCCACCTCAAGCTTTATCACTTTCACAATATCTTTATTTTAGAGATTTAAGATTAATTGGTAAAGAATCATCGATTTATATGATGAGTGGTTTAGGTATGGGTATTCGTTCAGGTATTTTTATCTACATCTTTAGACAATTCTTTAGAGGATTACCAAAAGAGTTAGAAGAATCAGCCATGATTGATGGCGCATCCGTTTTTAGAACATTCTGGAACGTGATGTTACCGAATGCACGTGGTGCAATGGTTACTGTGGGATTGTTTGCTTTTGTATGGCAATGGAATGATGCGTACTTCGTAAAGATTTTTGAAGTTTCTACAGAACAATTTCCACTGCTTACGATGGAACTCATTAATGCAGTTACAGGATTGAAAGCTGCACTTCTCTATACGGGAGCGATCAATTTAGTTGGTCAAGATGTATGGGAAAATCCGCTTTATTTAGCTTTAATTAGTAACGTTTCTGCACTACTGATGATGCTACCTTTATTATTTATGTATTTATTCGTACAAAAAGGATTCGTTGAATCCATTGAAAGAACAGGTATTGTTGGATAACCTGATGAGGTTTTTAAATGAATTATGAAAAGTCGCTTTATCAAAAAATCAATGCGGTGGCGGATTGGATCATTAGACTCATTGTCATCAATGTGCTCATGATCCTAACCTCACTTCCCATCATCACGTTATTTCCTTCGCTTGCCGCAGGTTATAAACTCTTTTATGAATATAAAGAGAAGAATGAAACGAAATTGTTTAAATCGTATTTTAGTTTTTTCAAAGAAAACTTTATGCGCAAAGTACAGATTGGATTTATTTTAATCTTTGTACTCCTTCTCGGTTATTATAATGTCACCTACTATGTGAATGTTTTACAAAGTAGTGAAGAATTATTTTATCAGATTGGTTATTACATCACATTTGCATTTTTATTTGTTGTTTTGGTGATTACACTGTATACACTCCCCATCATCACGATTTATCCAAAACTACAATTAACACTCATGATGAAATTGGCATTTGCATTATCAGGAAAGTATTTCTTTAGAACACTCTTATTATTAGTCATTCATCTGATCCCCTTTGCATTACTCTTAACACCAATTACAACCTTGATTTCAGTGTTTATGGGATTATCTATACCGATGATTTTATCGGTATTGGTGCATGCAAAAGCAACAGACTATATCATTTCGTTAGGAGAAAAACATGATTAAAGTTGGTATCGAACGTCTTGATGAACATTTACATCTCTTTAAAAATCAAAGAGTAGGGCTGATCACCAACCCAACAGGCGTTGACAGAAATTTTAAATCAACGATTGATTTGTTAATGGAAAAAGTTAACGTCACCGCATTGTTTTCACCTGAACATGGTATTCGAGGAAACTTACAAGCAGGTGTTCATTTAGAACCTTACGTGGATGAAAAAACAAACGTCATGGTTTATTCTCTCTATGGAAAAACGAGAAAACCGACCAAAGAAATGCTTGATGGTATCGATGTTTTAGCGTTTGATATGCAAGATGTTGGTGCACGCTTTTATACCTATTTATATACCATGGCGTATGCGATGATTGCATGTGCAGAGTATGGTAAGAAGTTTGTTGTCTTTGACAGACCTAATCCTTTGGATGGCGTTCATGTTGAAGGAAGTATATTGGATTTAGATTTTCGTTCGTTTGTGGGTTACTATGAGCTTCCACAACGTTACGGATTAACGATTGGTGAACTTGCAAGACTATTTAATGATGTTTACAAGATCGGTTGTGATCTTGAAGTTGTATTAATGGATGGATGGAAAAGAACCATGAGTTATCAAGATACTGGGCTTCATTGGATTCTACCTTCACCCAATATCCCAACAGCAGATTCAGTTTATCCTTATGTAGGAACGTGTATATTTGAAGGAACTAATCTATCTGAGGGCAGAGGAACAACAAAACCGTTTGAACTCATTGGTGCTCCATGGTTAAAAGCAGATGAAGTGATCAAAGAATTTGATGCATATCAATTCAAAGGGATTGCTTTAAGAAAACATTACTTTAGCCCCATGTTTTCTAAGCACCAAGGCGCACTTTGTGTAGGTGTTCAAGTCTATATCACAGATAAAGATCAAGCAGACATTGTTTATGCAAGTATGGTTTTATTTAATGTTATTAAAAAGTTACATAAAGAGTTTGAACTTTTACCACCTTTTAAGGAAGGAACACATCGTTTCTTGAATTTATTGGTTGGATCAAGCTTTTTAAGTGATGAACATATTGATTTAAATGCAGTTAAACAAAAAATGGATGCTGACAAACTAACGTTCAGCAAAATAAAGGAGAAGTACCATCTTTATGCGCTATGACATCAACAAACTGACAACTGAAGAAAAAATAGGACAACTTTTAATGTATGGTATCGATGGTGTTAAAATCACTGATCATGCCATTGAGTTGATCAAAACATATAAGGTGGGTAACATCATCCTTTTTGCCCGTAATTGTCAATCACCTAAGCAACTTTATGAGTTAAACCAAAGTTTACAGAAAGTTGCGATGGCTGAATTAGGCATTCCGATGTTGATTTCGATTGACCAAGAAGGAGGTATGGTCACACGTATTTTTCATGGTGCAACCTTCTTTCCTGGTGCCATGACTTTATCAGCTGCAAACTCATTAGAAGACACGTATAAGATGGGTGAACTGATGGGTAGTGAACTGATTTCATTAGGTGTTAACATGAATTTAGCACCTGTCTTAGATGTCAATAACAACCCTAAAAATCCAGTGATTGGTGTAAGATCCTATAGTGATGATCCAAACAGAGTTGCTGATTATGGTATTGCATTCATGAAGGGTTTACAAAAACATGTGATCGCAACCGGTAAACATTTTCCCGGTCATGGTGATACCTATTTAGATTCACATCTCGCACTACCTAAAGTCGATTACCCAGTTGAAAGATTAGAAACCGTTGAACTGATTCCATTCAAGCGTGCGATCAAAGAAGGGATTCATGCACTCATGAGTTCTCATATCGATTTTCCTGCGTTTACAGAAGACGGAAGACCAACAACTTTATCTAAGAAATGCTTAACAGGTTTCTTAAGAGAACAACTTGGTTTTGAAGGTTTGATCGTCACTGACGGCATGGAGATGAAAGCAGTTCAAGATCATTATGGTACCGTTGAAGCATCACTCATGGCGATTCAAGCAGGTGCGAATCTTGTTTGTATCTGTCATTCTGAACCATTTCAAATGGAAGCAGTTGGAAGAATTAAACATGCACTCAAAACCGGTGAACTTTCAATGGATACACTAAGTGAACGTGTTAACCGTGTTTTAAAATATAAAGAAAATTTAGAATTAATGTCTTTAGAACAGCCATATGAAGCCGTTAAACACATCGTGCAAAATGATCAAACAAAAGCGTTTAGTTATCAAATAGTTCGTAGAGCGGCAACGCTTGTAAAAGGCAATAAACTCAAATTAAAAGAGCATCCACTCTTTATCGGTGTTTTACCTAAGGCAACCACGCAAGCAGATGATACCGATGGATTATATGACATTATCAGTCACATCAAAAAAGAACTACCTCACGTGAGTACTTATGCAATGCCAATCAATCCGTCAGATGAAGATATTGAAAAAGTTGTGAATGAAGCTTCTCGTTTCGATCAAATTTTGATGACATCCTATAACGCAAACGTCTACACTTCGCAGATTAAACTCATCAATCGTTTACACGAACTCGGCATTGAAGTTCATGTGATTGCGATGAGAAATCCATACGATTTATTTTATACAGATGTTATTAAAAACTTTGTATGTCTGTATGAATATACACCGAATTCAATCTCAGTTCTCATGTCATATTTAAAAGGTGAACTCCAATTTGAAGGGAGGATTCCAGTCATATATGAGCCAGTACATCATAGCAATTGATGGTGGAGGAACCAAAACACTTGGTGTTCTCTACACAAAAGAAGGCAAAGAACTTATGCGTGCCGATTTTGGTTTTTCAAACTTTTCGATTGATGAAGTCATCGCAAAAGAAAATATTATGAAAACCATTGAAGCGTTAAACGTACTTCGTAAACCTGAAGATGAAGTTGTTTTAATCATGGGTATATCTGGAGCTTCAAAAATGTCACACAAAGAAGTTTGGTTAAAGTCACTTGAACAGGCATATCATGTTAAAGCTGAACTTGTAACAGATGCACATATCGCGATTCATTCGATAGACCGAAAAGATGATGAACATGTCATTATGGCCATCGGTGGCACAGGAAGTGCAGTCATGATGCTAGAAGGTGACAAGACACAACTAATTGGTGGTTATGGCTATCTTTTAGGTGATGAAGGTTCTGCATATCATGTGGTTTTACAAGCATTAAAACGAATCACACAAAAGTTTGACGCTGGAAAACCATTCTCAATCTTAGAACAATCACTTTGTGAAACGATGAAAGTGAAGACCAGAGAAGATTTAGTAAGCTACGTTTATCAAGCACGTAAAACGGATTTAGCAAAACTTGCAACGATTATCTCAAATCGTGCATTTGAATCGGATCAAGAAGCTTATGAACTTTTAGCAAACGAAGGAAAATTACTTGCAGAACAAGTACTAACTGCAGCAAGTCGTTTTAAAAAAGAAAAACATGTCAGAATCGCACTTCGTGGTGGATTTGTCTTAAACGCTCCTTTTGTGAAAGACGTGTTCCAAAACGAAGTCATGAAATATATCAAAAATGGTGAGATGGAAGACCACCCCAATGAAGCAGTTTTAGGTGCTTATCGCTTAGGACTCAAAATTCTTTCTTCCGAGGTGACAACATGGTAGATATCAGTAAAATCAGTACCGAGAAACGAAATGAGAATACGAAAAACATTGATATTGCATCAACGAAAAGTATTCTACACATGATCAATAACGAGGATAAGACGGTTGCTTATGCAGTTGAAAAAGCAATTGATCAAATTACAGTTGTTGTTGATCTTGTAACCGATGCGTTCAGAATAGGTGGTAGACTTATCTACATCGGTGCGGGAACAAGTGGTCGTTTAGGCGTATTAGATGCATCCGAATGCCCACCTACTTTTGGTGTACCCTATGATATGGTGATTGGACTAATTGCCGGTGGTGATAAAGCATTACGTACACCCATCGAAGGTGTTGAAGATTCAAAAGAGCACGCCATTAAAGATCTGAAAAAAATCCATCTGTCATCGAAAGATGTCGTGATAGGTATTGCAGCATCAGGTAGAACACCTTATGTGATTGGTGGTATCGAATTTGCAAAACTTGTTGGAGCAAAAACAGGATGTATCACGACAGCCATGAATTCAGAACTTGCAAGAGTCGCAGATCATCCGATTGAGGCGATTACAGGTGCAGAGCCTTTAACGGGTTCAACACGTATGAAGTCAGGAACTGCTCAAAAACTTATTTTAAACATGATTACCACAGCTTCTATGGTTAAACTAGGTAAGGTTTATGAAAATTTAATGATTGACGTTCAAATGTCAAACAATAAATTAGTCTCAAGAGCAACCAACATCGTTATGGAAGTTACAGGATGCACCGAGGAAGTAGCTGAAGCTTATTTATCAAAATACAATTCAGTCAAATATGCGATTTTTGGTATTATGTCAAAGATTGAAGACAAGAGCAAAATTAAAGAACTTCTTGATGAACATAACGGAAATATTAGAGAATCACTGAAAAACTGTCGACAAATCTAATCAATACGACCTAAAAAGCCTTTTATGAATATAAAATAAAAGCTTTTGAGGGTTGTTATTGACAAATGGATTGAAACATTATAAGATAGTTGCGAAGAGATTGACGATCCCCCTTTTTAGGGTGTCCAGCAATCTGCAAATCTGAAAAAGGAAAAGAAAATATTTGTGAAGAACTACAAAGAAACAAGTAAAAAATCATATCATGAATTGATTGAAGAAATGGATGATAAGAAGGGCTTTAAGCGTTCTGACTTACCACGTAAAAAAAAGGAAGTTTCTTCAAAAGATGATGAACCCATGATTTCCATGGCAAAAAGTGAATCTTATCAAAAACGCAGTTATGATGATCAAGATCGTAAACCTTATCAAGGTAGATCTTCATCGGATTATAAGAAGCCATACACACCACGTGAGGGTCAAGAAAAAAGACCTTATACACCCAGAGAAGGTTCTGAATTTAAGAAGCCATATACACCTAGAGAAGGTCAAGAAAAAAGACCATACACACCAAGAGAGGGCTCTGAGTTTAAAAAACCATATGATCCTAATCGTTCTTCTGAGTTTAAGAAACCATACACACCACGTGAAGGTCAAGAAAAAAGACCTTATACACCCAGAGAAGGTTCTGAGTTTAAGAAACCATATACACCTAGAGAAGGTCAAGAAAAAAGACCTTATACACCAAGAGAGGGTTCTGAGTATAAAAAGCCATATGATCCTAATCGTTCATCTGAATTCAAGAAACCCTATACAAAGCCATACAATAAACCAAATGAGGATAAATAAATCCTCATTTTTTTATTTTAATGTATTTCGTTGTTAAATTTAATCATTAGGTGTATACTATAAGTGTATTCCCCATAGATAAATGTTTCGGTTTGAAGTGTTCAATCTGTTTTAGGGAATTAAGATTCGCTTTTCATGCTTACAATTAAACTTATACTTGATTTAAATCATTTGCTTTCTTGTATGGTTATCTATGGGGAATGCAGTTTCTAAAGTAAACACCGATAGGTGTTTTTTGTTTAAAAATCCATTGTATAATAGAAATAGAGGTGAGTATGATGTCTTTGATGGACACGTATAGTCATGATGAAAAATGTGCAGTGATTGCTTTTTTACATGCTGTTATATCTGAAGATCGCCTCATATCATATGAAGAGCTTAATATCGTTTGGATGCTTGCTAAAAGTATTCAACTCGATTTATTGGATGTTCAAAAGCTAAGTGATGAATCTTTTCAAGAAATCATTAGCAATCTATCTGATGAAAAACTGATTGAAGTACTTCGTATGGCGTACTCACTGATGAGTATGGATCAAACGCATGAACATCAAGAAACAAAGATTTTAGATTTTATGAGATCTTTAAAACCGATGGATGACATCAGTTACCGAAGATTTTATTTAAGCCTGAATAAAATGAGTGATTTGACACCACTCGATCAGGTTATTTTAATTGTATTAGCACATTATGTTGCTGAAGCGGATGACATCATCACTGAAGAAGAGGGAAAGATGATTGTTGCACTTTGTACCATCGTTGGTGTCGATCCTCATGAAGTGATTTTATATAAGATACCCAAAGATGCTTTATATCATGTCGTTTTTTCAATGAGTAAACATGCAGTTAAACGTATTGTTGAAGAGCTACTTTTAGTCGCAATCGCAGATTTTAAAATATCAGAACAAGAATATGAGTTTATTTTCCCAATGTTAGCACATTTCAATTTAGAATTTGAAGAGTTATTAAAAAATGCACGCTCAAGATATCAAGAGCATGTCGAATATTACGAACTGTTTCGAACAGAAACAGAAATTAATTAGGGGGATTTATGAAAAAAGTAGTAATTTTATTGTTTATGTTATTGAGCGTTTTAACATTATCCAGTTGTCAGTTTTCAACGCATGGTGAAATCTATGATGATATAAATAAGTGGACCTCATCTGGAGATACATATTCTTTTTTAGGTCGCTATGAAACGAATAATGAGATTTCATTTAACCGGTTCTCTGGTCTTTACACCATTAAATCATTTACAGAAGAAAATGATTTTACGGTAACGATAGATTTAAGTATTTCATCGGGACGTTTTTCATGTTTTATTGTGACAGAAAATGATGAAATCATTGAACTCGTTGATGGCATCAATACGATCACTTCACAAAGTGGAAGAATGCGCTTGCGAATGGTTGCAGACGATGCAAAGGGATCGATAAGTTATAGTATCAACTAAAGTATAAACAAAAAGGAGCCTGAGCTCCTTTTTATTTTCACTTGTTAAACTTCGATGATTGCATCAGTTGGACATACGGCTTGACAAGCACCGCAGTCAATACAAATATCTTCATCAATAACGTAGATGTCACCTTCAGAGATGCAGTCTACTGGGCATTCTGCTTGGCATGCGCCACAAGCGATACAAACATCAGTAATTCTTCTTGGCATCGTTATTAACCTCCATACGTGTCGTATATTAGTATTTTAACGAATTATGTCAAGAAATACAACCTGCTAAAGCAAATTCGTTGAAATAATAGAATGATTATGAGTTAATCAATGATTTTAGCTACGAACCGTCTTGAGTGCTTTAGACCAAGCGGTGAGCTGATCAAGCATTAAGTTCACGTTTGTTAGATGGAGGTCTTGGGGTTTAAAGACTGACCAGTTTTCAAAATCAGTAAACATGGATAAAGCAACATGTGTTCTCACATCAGCGATTTGAAGTTCACCTAAAATACCTCTTAAGTGTTCAGCAGCTCTCGTTCCGCCAACTGAACCATAGGAAACGATACCGGCAGCTTTATTATTCCAAGGATCTCTTGCACTATCAAGTGCATTTTTGAGTGCAGCTGAGATGCTGTGGTTGTATTCAGATACAACGAAGATGAAACCATCATATTTTGTTAATGCTTCATTCCATTTTTGAACGTTAGTTGTATCACTTGATTCTCCAAGAAATGGTAAGTTAAATGCTTTAATATCGACTAATTCAAAGTTTGCATCTTTTCTTTCATCTGCAATTTTTTTAACCCAAGATGCAACCTGTGGGGACACCCTGCCTTCGCGTGTGCTTCCTAAGATAATTCCGATTTGTAGTTGTTGATTCATGTTTTGTATTCTCCTTTTGTTTTATATGCTCATTATATTTCGAATTCGAAATAATATCAAGTGATTTGCTTGGTTGTGGTAAATCGTGTGAAAAGTTAAAAAATAAGCGATATTTAAGAATTGATTTTAACCTGGTGATATAATCAAATTGCTCATCCCAAGGAGGATATTTATGTTAAAGCTTATTAATATTAAAAAAAGTTATGTTGTAGCTGGACAACCATTTCCAGCATTAAACGGAATCGATTTAGAATTTAAAAACAATGAATTTGTTGCAATCTTAGGTCAATCAGGATCTGGTAAGACAACCATGCTCAATTTGATTGGTGGACTGGACCGCTATTCAAGTGGTGATTTACTCATTGATGGTAAATCAACGAAAGATTTTAAAGATCAAGATTGGGATGCATACAGAAATGCAACCATTGGGTTTGTTTTTCAAAGTTACAATTTGATTGGACATTTATCTGTTTTAGATAACGTAGAGATGGCCTTACGTTTATCAGGTGTTTCTGCTAAAGAAAGAAAAGAAAGAGCAACCGAAGTTTTAACTGAGGTAGGACTTAAGGATCATATAAACAAGAGACCCAATCAATTATCAGGTGGTCAGATGCAGAGGGTTGCGATTGCACGTGCGTTAGTTAATAATCCTAAAATCTTATTAGCAGACGAACCTACTGGAGCACTTGATAGTAAAACTTCAGTTCAGATTATGCAACTGATTCAAAAGATTTCAAAAGACCGTTTAGTGATTATGGTCACACATAACAGTGATATTGCTGAACAGTTTAGTGATCGTATCGTCAGACTTGTCGATGGTAAAGTGGTAGAAGATACAAGACCCGTTAAGCCACAAGATTTAAACCAAAATGAAAAGTTAATTAATAAAAAAACATCGATGTCTTATTTGACAGCGATTAAGACCAGTTTTAAAAACCTTTTAACTAAAAAAGGAAGAACGATTTTAACCTCTGTTGCTGGAAGTATTGGGATTGTTGGGATTGCGTTAGTGTTATCGATTTCAAATGGGATGACTAATTATACCAATAGTCTTCAAAGTGATACGTTAGCTGGTTTTCCAATCACCATTAATCAAGTGGTGGAAACGGATTCTTTCGGACCTCCCGCAGGAACACCTTTTGGAGATCCCATTGAAAATGAATTTCCTGATGGCGATACGCTTTATGCCTATGATTCAGATGCATCACAGTCTGTTCATTTCAATAACATCGATGAAGACTTTGTAAGCTATCTCAATCAGATGAATACGGATTATTATAATTCAATCAGTTATTCAAGAGCTGTCTCACTTCATGTGGTTGATCAAACGGGTCAGGGTAACTACATTAAAGTAACCACACAAGAATCAAGTGGTTTCTTTGGGACAACATCTTATTTTAGTGAACTACCCGATAACAGTGAGTTTATTTTATCGCAATATGATCTATTATCTGGAACTTATCCCACGGGATATCAAGAGATTGTTTTGGTTGTAGATAGTCAAAATAGACTTGATTTAGATTTCTTAAACGCACTTGGCATCGCGGTTGATGAAACATATACGTTTAATGATTTTATGGGTAAAACGTTTAAGGTTGTCCTCAATAATGATTATTATACAGAACTTGGGTCTGTTTTCGTTCCATCAACAGATTATGAATCGATGTATGTATCATCAAATTCAATCACGTTAACTGTAACAGGTATTTTAAGAGTTAAAGAGGAAGCTTCAAGTGAACTTTTAAATGAAGGTATTGGTTATACAACGGCGTTGACAGATGAAATTTTAAGAGCTGCAAAAGATTCTGATGTTGTCATTACACAAATAGCAAGTCCAACAGTAAATGTATTAACAGGACAATCATTTAATCAACAACTTACCTTTGATCAAGTGATGCGTCAAATTGGAGGTAATGATTCACCTACAGGTGTTCAAATCTATCCAAAATCGTTTGAGGATAAGGATTTAATCAAAGCCTATATTGATGATTATAATGTTGGTAAAACAGAAGCTGAATCGATAGTTTATACGGATTTAGCAGAACAGATCTCTTCAACAATCTCATCCTTAATCAATACAATAACCATTATTTTAGCAGCATTTGCAGGTATATCACTCGTTGTATCATCTGTAATGATTGGTATCATTACGTATGTTTCAGTTGTTGAAAGAACAAAAGAAATTGGTATTATGCGCAGTTTAGGTGCGAGAAAGAAAGATATTTCACGTATTTTTAATGCAGAAACGTTACTCATTGGGCTTGCATCTGGATTCTTCGGTGTTGTTGTTGCACAACTCCTTAATTTCCCGATTAACATCATCATTGGAAACTTGATTGATGTTCCTAATTTCTCTAACTTAATGCTTGTTCATGCAGTTGGATTAGTGATTCTATCAACGATCTTAACCTTATTAGCTGGTTTAATTCCAAGTGGAATTGCTGCAAGAAAAGATCCTGTGATTGCTTTAAGAACTGAATAAAAAACAATTTTTTAAGAACCCCTTTATCCGTGATGCGAAAGAGGGGTCCTTTTTTAAAAATGTTTTAAACTTATATATGAAAGGGCTATTAATTATTAATTAATAAAGAAATAGAAAGAAACTTTATGAATATCAAAAATACTTCGTTGACATTTGTCTTATCTATCATATAATGAAAGTGGAATGCCAAAAATGAAAGGTCTAAAAGAACCTTCATGCATCCAAAAAAAATATAAAGGGGATACGTATGAAAAAGATTTTCTTGTTGTTCATGATTGCTTTATTTTCAGTGGGCTTAGTTGCTTGCGGTAATGATGAAGTCAAAGATCCAGAAACACTCATCATTCAGTTCGTTCCATCTTCTTCCGTAGATTCTGCGATGTTAACCAAAGTTAAATCGTTAGAAGAAATGTTAGAAGCAAAATTATTAGAAGCAGGATTCGAAATTAATGTTAACATTTCGATCGGTACTTCTTATGCATCAGTTATTGAAGCGATGGCTTCAGGTCAAGTCCATGTTGGTTTCTTGACAGCACAACAATATGCATTTATTACAACAGAGTATCCAGGCAAGGCAAATGTGTTACTCACATCAGTTCGTAATGCATATAAAGCACAAGTCGTTGGTGGCGAAATCACTGAAGATCCAGCTGTGATTATAGCAAATGCTAACGGTGCAGGATATGATGCAACAACAGATTCAGCTTACAAAGTTTCATCATATTATTCAATGTTACTTGTTAGAAACGAAGACTATGCTGAATATCAAACAAACGGTATTGCAGCACTTGCTGGTAAGCATGTTGGTACACAATCTGTAACTTCTGGTTCTGGTTTTGTTTACCCATCATTCTTATTAGGTCAAAATGATATGTCATTTGTTACTACAGAAACTCCAAATGCAGCAAATGGTGAAGTTCGTCATACAGTCATTGGTGGTCACCAAAACTCGATCGTTGCACTTCTTAATAACGAAGTCGACGCAGTCTTCACATTCTTTGATGCAAGATACCATGCTACAGCATATAATGGTTGGTTAGTCTCTCAAGGCTTTACTGAAGGGGATTATCAAAAAGTTATTGACGCTACTAAAGTTGTTGCTTTAACTACTGGTATTTATAATGATACGATCTCAACAATTTCATCACTATCTGATGAATTAAGAGAAGCATTAGCGGACGCTTTCATTGCAGTTATTGCAACTGAAGAAGGTTACGCTGCACTTCAAATCTATAATCATTCTGGCTATTTAAAGGCTAATGATGAAGATTATGATGGTGAAAGAGAATTATATCAATTCTTAAACCAAGACTAACATAAAAATTAAAAGAAATTAGGAACTCTCACATGATTCGTTTTGTTGATGTTGTAAAGACTTATCCCAATGGCACACAAGCCTTAAGAGGAATCAATTTGACAATCGGTGATGGTGAGTTTGTAGCGATTATTGGTTTATCCGGTGCGGGTAAATCGACACTCTTGCGTTCTATAAACAAAATGCACTCCATTACATCTGGGCAACTCTTTATTGATGATGTTGAAATTTCATCGATCAAAGGTAAAGATTTAAGAATGCTCAGACGAAGTATTGGCATGATTTTCCAATCATTTAATCTTGTCAAACGCATGTCGGTGTTTAATAATGTTCTTACAGGTAGGGTTGCTTATCACCCTACCTTTAAAACATTATTTGGGCTATTTCCAAAAGAAGACAAACTCCTAGCACTAGAGTCACTTGAAACCATGGGTATTTTGGATAAATCATTTCAACGCGCTGATCAGTTGTCTGGTGGACAACAACAACGCGTCGCTTTAGCACGCGCTTTAACACAAAAACCTAAAGTTATATTAGCGGATGAACCTGTTGCATCACTCGATCCGATAACAACCGTTCAAGTTATGGATGATTTTGCACGTATTAATAAAGAATACGGTATTACCATAGTTGCAAATATGCACCATGTTGACTTAGCAGTCAAATATGCAACACGCATCATCGGCATTAAAAATGGAGAAGTCGTGTACGATGGACCTTCATCAAAAGTGAATGATGATACTTTAGTTCAAATCTATGGAAGATCACTTAAACACGATGAAGTGTTGGGTGAATAATCATGAAGAAGTTTACACTATCAAGTGGTAGCACGATTGAAAAGCCGTTTAATAAAGTTTGGGTTGTTTTAGGTATTCTGACACTCTTAATAGTTATCTTTAGTTTTTTTATTACTTTTGAACCAAGTACAGTTAATCTATCAGAACTCGGCGTCATTATTAAAAAAATGTTTTCACCAAAAGCAGGTCGCACATGGGGCGATTATTTTGGTTTTATTAATCAACTTTGGGAACCACTAATCAGTACCCTTGAAATGAGTTTAGCTGGTACAGTGATTGGTTCACTTTTTGCAGTTCCAATTGCAATCTTAGCAGCAAAAAATATTTTTAAAAGTAGATTTGTTTATGTACCCATCAGATTCTTTATGAACTTAGTACGTACTGTTCCTGCGATGTTACTCGCTGTGTTAGCTGTTTACTTTGTGGGAATTGGTGTGTTATCTGGTGTGATTGCGATTACGATTTTCACATTTGGTATTATGAGTAAAATGCTCTATGAAGTCATTGAAACAGTGGATATGAATCCATATGAAGCACTGGAATCTACAGGTGCATCTAAAGTACAAGCATTTAGATATGCAGTGTTTCCTCAAGTCTTTCCAGTATTTTTAAGCTATTTGATCTATATATTTGAAATCAATGTCCGTGCATCAGCAATTTTAGGTTATGTCGGAGCAGGTGGTATCGGTTCGGTTATTAAGGATAATGTGTTATATAATTATGACCGTGTTGGTGCAACCCTCATCGTGATGCTTGTTGTTATTTTAGTCGTACAGTTCTTCTCGAACTATGTGAGAGGTAAACTACAATGACAATAAACGCACAAAAGATGTTGGCTAGAAAGCCTAAAACATGGATTATGAATAGTATTTTTACAACAATTTTATTAGTTGCAGTGATTCTATCTTTTCAAGGGTCATCCATTAACATGCTAAGATTACAAACAATTGGTGTTAATTTGAGAATTATCGGTAAACAATTGATTAATCTTAACATAGACTTTTTGATAGGTAGAGGCGTTTATGCATTTGAAGAAGGTGTCATCTATTTAACCATTGAGACGCTTGCTATAGGTTTTTTAGGAACGTTAGTGGGTGCTATACTTGCACTACCCTTTAGCTTCTTAGCAAGTAAAAACATCGTTGGTATTAAAGTTGCAAAAATCGGTGAAGCGATCTTAGTCATGATTCGTGTGTTTCCTGAGGTCATCTTAGCACTCGTGATTGTTAAAGGTTTTGGGATGAACGCACTTACGGGGATGCTAACGATTGGAATTCACTCGATTGGGATGCTAGGAAAACTGTTTTCAGAAACCATTGATAATATGGATAAGAGTTCTCTAGAAGCACTAGAAGCTGTTGGAGCAACAACCATTACGAAGATTAGATATGGTATCATGCCACAAATTATGGCTGATTTATCATCTATTACACTTTACCGTTTAGATATCAATGTGAGATCAGCAACTGTCTTAGGTATTGTTGGTGCTGGTGGTCTTGGTGCATCCATGATTTTATCTGCAGAAAACAGTAACTGGGATATTTTAGGAACCATTATGGTCGCGATCATTGTGATGGTGTTAACCGTTGATGCGATCTCCTCGCATTTACGTTCAAAACTAGTTTAAGAAAGGCAGAAATGCCTTTTTTTTACTTAATAGGGAATTCTATTTTCCAATCCAAAAATCGTTATAGACAAAAGACCCACAGTGATGTGAGTGAATGAAATGATGATTGAAACAACTATCTAAAAACCTTCAAGGTTTGTTTATGGTAAATATCGATAGGTACAGATTTTTCTTTACTGCAGTGATTACAATAAAGAATAGGATAATCCGAGACAGATTCATCCCACATTTCGAGCAGAATATCATATTCAAGATTGTCTTCGAAACCACAAGAGAGACACTTAAAGCGAACGGATTCATCGAAGATATCGCGTTTTATAAAATCATCGATATCGACAGGAGGTCCAAAATAAAAACCGTTTTTGAGTGCGTAGCGGTAATCCTCTAAGCGTTGATTTTTCTCCTCATCAGAGATTTTGATTTTGATGGTGTTAAAATGTTTGGGCATCGGGTTAACCTCCAGGATCTCTTAGATAAGAGAAGTCTAAATTGAGTCTCATGGTGTGGCCACATGAACATAAAATAGATTGATACTTATAGATTGATTTTAACATATAGAGCCAGTTCAAGCGAGACCTTTTGAGTTTAACGGTAGCGATTGAGAGCAGTTTTTTAAAAGAGGACACTGATTTTTTCGATTTATTGGCATAGAAACCGAAATAGCGGATGGTGTGGAAGTTTCGGTCATGAATGTGAACGATGAGTTTGGCAATGAAATGAAAGACATGTTCGGTTATGGTTTGTCTACCAAGATAGGAAGGATCATCTTTAGATTTATGATCATCCTCGTGAGGATCATAGACCCAGGTAATCTGATGAGTGGAGGGATCAAGGGATAAGATTCTTTCTTCAGAAATGGCAGGACGAGAGGCGTAGCGGGTGATATAATCAGAGACCTTTTTCGCAGAATTGAGGAAACCATAATCCTTAAGTTGAGGACCGTGCGCGTAGAACCCCTTTTTATATTTAGAAATGAGAAAGGTTTTCAGACGATAGAAGCGATTGTAAGTTTCTTTGGGTGCGAGGACTTTCAAGTAATCTGAGATATTTCTCAGCAAAGCGAGTTGAAAATGAAGTCTAAGTTTTTCAAAGTGAAAGTAAGAGAAGTTTCGCAGTTTCAGGTTGATATCAAGCGTTCTTTCAGCAACTAAGACATGGATGTGAGGGTTGAATTTGAGATCACGACCAAAGGTATGTAAGAAGGCAATGAGGCCAAGTCTTCGATCTTCTTTTACGGCAAGCTTTGATGAAAAGACAAGTGCCTGAAGTGCTTCATTGACAGAGGAGAAGAGAACATCGAAAAGACCGCGGTAGAGTCTAAAATAAGCTCTGAGTTCTTTAGCGATTGAGAAAACGAAATGACGATGAGGAACATCTAAAAGTTTCGATTGAACCGCAAGCGTTCTTTTCTCACGATATCGCTGGTTACAAGAGACACAAAACCTCGAGTGACATGAGAGACCCTGAAGATAAAACTGATCACACGAAGGACACTCAAAAAAGAGATAGCCATTCGCTAAATTTTTACAATCAATCATTCGCTCGACATTCGAGATAATGGCTGGCCGCAAGCGATCTAAAAACAGAGGTTTAAAGAATGGCCAATACGTTTTAAAAATGGATTGAATCGTGAGTTTAGCCTCTCGATTAACTTTGAGGTTTGAAAGTTTATTCAGTTCGTTTTCATAGACATCTTTACCCTGTATCGCTGCTAAGGCTAAAAGGTCTCTGTACTTATACTTAATTAAAATAGGGTCCATGAGTATATTATAAAGAAGATGAGAAAAAAAGAAAAGGCGATTTAATCGCCCAGAGTGAATTTATTCACTTTTGTTCTGAAAAAAAGTCAGCACACGCTGACTTATAAGTAAAAGAAATGGTTTTGAGTGATCTGTTTGATTTCATTCTCATCAAAATCAACTTCAAAATATTGATTCATCGTTGAAATTGAGCGTGAGACATCAATCAGTTTTCCGTGTTGATCTCTTGAAACAGAGATTACTTGGTAACTTGCGATATCGATGGCAGAATTTAAGATTTTAGCATCTTCTCTAGAAAGATTTACAACACTCATCAGTCTTCTACCCGAAGATAAAAGTTTGCCGTAAGTAAAATAAATGGCTTCATAAAGTGGCTTTTCATCGAAATTCATAGCATCAATACCTGAAAATGATGTTTGTGGTAAGTAAATATCCATAACAGCTAAGGGTATATCATTTCCATAGTATATACGCTTAAGTAGAATATAAGTTTCAAGCGGATCAATCGATGGGTCAACTGCTAAAGTAGAAGGTAATGATGTGATCTTCTTTTTAAGTGTTTTGATCGATGGTGTTAAACCTAATCCTTTAATGATATCGTAGAGCTTTGAAACTTTTAAATAATAGTCAGAAGAGAAATTGATGTAGTTAGCGTAATATTCACCTTGTTCTGAGTGAAGCAAGTTTTCAACTAAAAGTCGGTGATAAGCTTGTTTGACATCTGTTTCATTGATCTCAAGATAGTTTGCAAGTTCAGTAATGGAAGGAAGTTTTTCCATATATTTAACTTGTTGATCAATTAAGAGTTGTTTAACTGCATATGAGATTTGTAAATGATAAGGCGTTGCTTGACGCTTATCAATCTTTATTTTTTCCATGATTACTTTCATCCCATGATCACCTCAAACTGTGTATATTGTCCTAAAAAGAGTGTTTCGATATAAAGAAGTGGTTTATCATCATCGGTGAGCATGGTTGTCCGAACACGGTGTGCACCTGCATGTTTATACGTGTTTAAAAGAAGTGCTTCTGATGATGTTAAATTGACAGGACTAAATCCATTTTTCACTTTTTTCATCGTGTAGGTATAACGTTTTGTCAATAGCTCTTTGATGTTATGTCTTTCGATGTCATAAATAGATATCTTGGGAAAATATTTCTCTGGTAGATAGATTGTTTGTAAAAGAACTTCTGCATTATCAATAAAGACAACATACTTCGATACCATATAGGAATCATTTTTCGATAAATGAAGCGCATCAATAACTTTATCTTCTCCAGAAGCTTGATCAAACATGATCACTCTTTTTTCTTTTGATGCGTAACTAAAACTTGCAAAGTTAGAAAGCCGATCAAATCCTTTTAATGGGAATTTGTATACTTTCCGTGTAGAGACAAAGGTGCCACTTCCTTGAACACGTAAGATGAGTCCCTGTTTAACAAGTAGTTTATACGCATTTTTTACGACGATATCACTAATACCGAAAACTTCACAGAGTTCGCTTTCTGTGGGTAGTCGATCATTATCGGATAGGACGCCCGTATGAATCGCTTCTTCAATCGAATCCTTGATTTGAAGATAGAGTGCCTTCTTGATGGTTTTATCAATTTTTATATAATTCATTCTATAACCTCTTTTTCATTTAATACATACATATTGTATCGGATTTAGATGAACTAAACAAATGATATTAACCGGATAACTAACGAATTAAGATATTTGTAAGATTTAAGATAAGATATGATGAATATATAGGCAATACATGTTATCTTATGCTATGTTTCACCCTTTTTTACATCTCTTTTTTTCTAAGATTGACAAACATGTAAACTTTGCTATAATGATAGTGTTTGAAACAAACTTGAAAGTGTTTTTTTAAAGTCTTGTTTGATAGGCTATTCTATCAAAGATATAAATATCTTTATACGACTTGTTTTAAACACGAAGATTGAATGAAAAAGATAAAGTCAAAAGATATAAAAACCCTAAAATGTAATATAATAGATTTAAGCGGTTTTTTTGAAAAGAGGAATGAATGATGGATTTATTCAAAAAGTGTTACCAATATGATACTGCTAAAAAAGCACGTGAAGGCGGCTATTATCCTTATTTCCATGAACTAACGTCTAAACAAGATACAATAGTTCACATGGAAGGTAAAGAGATGATCATGATCGGTTCGAATAACTATCTTGGTTTAACATCTCACCCTGAAGTGATTCAAGCAGCAGTAGATGCAACATTAAAGTATGGAACAGGCGTTTCTGGTTCACGTTTTTTAAACGGAACTTTGAATTTACATAAAGAGTTGGAAGCTGAACTTGCAGCATTTTTAAACAAAGAAGACTGCACGATCTTTTCAACAGGATTCCAATCGAACTTAGGAATTATTTCTGCGATTGCGGGTAGAAATGATTTGATTTTTTCTGATAAAGAAAACCATGCAAGCATTTATGACGGAACGCGTTTAAGCTATGCTGAAGTAATCCGCTTTGAACATGCCGATATGGAAGATCTCGAACAAAAATTAGCGAAAGCACCCGAAAACAAAGGAAAACTGATCATTACTGATGGTGTTTTTTCAATGAGTGGTGATATTGCTAATTTACCAGAAATCGTTAGACTTGCTAAAAAGTATGGTGCACGTGTTATGGTCGATGATGCACACGGTTTAGGTGTTATGGGCGAATATGGTAGAGGTACAGCAGAACATTTTGATTTAGAAAAAGAAGTAGACATTATTATGGGTACATTCTCTAAATCATTAGCCTCATTAGGAGGTTATGTTGCTGGTGAAAAAGATGTTGTTGATTATATTAGACACAATTCACGTCCCTATATTTTCTCTGCAGCAATTCCACCTGCTAATACAGCAGCTGCATTAGCAGCATTACGCATTTTAAAAAGAGAACCAGAACGCGTTCATGCGTTAAATGATATTGCAGAATATATGCGTCAAGGATTAAAAGCAAAGGGATTAAAGATCAAAGATTCAAGAACTCCCATTATCCCTATTTATACATTTATGCCACTGAGAACCATGGTTGCATGTAACCAGCTTTTTGAACATGGCGTCTATGTTAACCCTGTTTTACCTCCTGCAACACCGGTTGGTGAATGCTTAATTCGTACAAGCTATACAGCAACACATACGAAACAGCAGATGGATGCAGCCATCGAAAAAATCGTTGAGGTACTCAAAGGTTTAGAGAATTTCGAGGAGTAGTCATGAAAGTTATTTTAGTTACTGGAGCATCTTCAGGAATCGGACTTCAAGTTGCCAATTATTTAGCACAAAAAGGTCATCGTGTTTACGGTATTAGTAGAACGAAAATTCACGAGAAAAACGTGAAGGGTATTCAAGCAGATGTTACACATTATGAGCAATTAAAACAAGCATACCAAGATATCTATGATGTCGAAGGAAGAATCGATGTCGTAATCAATAATGCTGGATTTGGTATTTCCGGTGCTATTGAGGATACATCTTTAAAAGATGCACATGAGTTGATGAATGTCAATTTCATGGGTGTTTTTCACTCTACCAAGGCAGCACTTCCCTTTATGAGGGAATCCGGTGGCGGAAAAATCATTAACATGAGTTCAGTTGCAAGCAGACTATCGATTCCTTTCCAAGCATTTTATTCAAGCTCAAAAGCAGCGATTAATGCGTTTAGTGAAGCCTTAGCAACCGAAGTATCCCCTTTTCATATACAAGTATGTAGTGTGATGCCGGGTGATATAAAAACGGGTTTCACAAAGAATAGACGTAAAAATGAAGTCGATAGCCCATGCTATAAAAAACGTGTGGATAAATCGGTCGGTGTGATGGAAGATGATGAACGTAACGGTATGGATCCTGAAGTGGCAGCGAAAGTGATCTATAAGCTAGTTCAACAACGAAGAATGCCCATTTATAAAACGATTGGGTTTAAATACAAAGTATTTGTTTTATTACATAAACTATTACCAGCCCGTTTCGCACACGCTGTTGTGGGAGCAATCTACGGATTTAAAAAGGACTAGACAATGACAAAAGAACGTATTCTACTTAAGGCGATCATGGCAGGTGTCTTTATTGGGATCGCAGGCTTAATCTATTTATCAGTTGAAAATAAAGTATTAGGGGCAGTCCTCTTTAGTTTTGGATTACTCATGGTTGTTAGTAAAGGTTATTACCTTTATACCGGTAAAGTCGGTTACCTCATACCTTATGAAAAAGGTTATGTTTGGCTTTTGGTAAAAACGTTTTTTGGAAATCTATTAGGTATAGCAGTTGTTGGTTTACTCTTTAAGTTTTCGGGTAAAGTAGATATCATTGAGCAAGCAGCTCAAATTGGTGAATTAAAACTGAGTTCTACATGGTACCAAACACTCATTTTAGCTATTTTTTGTGGGATGATGATGTATGTCGGTGTCCAAGGATTTAAAGTCATGAAACTCGATTTGATGAAAGTGCTTGTTGTGATATTTGCTGTGGTGATCTTTATTCTTGCAAAGTTTGAACATAGTGTTGCTAATCTCCTCTATTTCTTTGTCGGTGGAAGTTGGTCTATTAAAGCGGTGATTTATACACTCATTTGGGTGATCGGAAATGGTATCGGTGCCATCATCTTAAATATTGTTGAAGTTAAGTTGAAAGACTAGGTACCTAGAGGGTACCTTTATTTATTAAGAATTCATTAATTTGTTGCAAAATTTTACAATTTTTTTTATAATATGATTACGATATTGTCCCCAAAGGGGGTATTTTTACGAAAAATCCATATTTTAAGATGGCATCAGAAAAACTACAAACTAAATATCAACTGGACATTGTTCACGACGTTCTTCTTGGTAAAAGTAATCGCATTATCTGCTACGCAGAAATTGCTGACCCAAAGAATGTTTTTTTATCTATCATTGCAGGAACGTTTAAAACGATTGGTTTAGAAGATAGACCTGAGATGACATTAAACGAACTTTTAACCTATTATGATCCCAATAATAAATATGCAGAAGTAGGCAGTGTTGAAAAGCATTGGGCCTATATTTATGATAATTTACACCAGTTTAAAGATAAAACTTCAGCAACTTTACCGATCATCAATCGAGGAGATCGCAGATGGATTACAGTTGATCTACTTCCGATTGAAAAAAGAGAAGACATTGTCGTCTATTTCATTACCGATGTCACTGATATCATGAATGCACAAGAACTGAATTATGAAAAAACACACAAAGATTCGCTTACGGGTTTGTTTAATCGCTATACACTCGATTATCATTATGGTGAACGGTTTATGTGGCCGAACTTCCATGTTCTTTATTTAGATATTGATGACTTTAAACCCATCAATGACAAACACGGACATCATCTTGGTAATGAATACTTAATCGCATTTGCTCAAGTGTTAAGGAAGTACGAGTCAGGATATAATTATTTTTACCGTCTAGGTGGCGATGAATTTGTTGGCTTATTTTGGGAAGATGAAGACAAAGTTAAAGAAATTGCAGAATCGATTATTGAAGATACGAATCGTTTATTATTTTATCCGGATGAAAGAGGTATTACTGTTTCGATTGGTATCATGAGAGCTACCAAGCGTCATGATGTGATTAGAAAAGCAGATGAAGTTTTATATGAGGTAAAGAATAAAGGAAAAAATCATTTTGTTTATGTTGTTGAAAACTGAGTCATTTTTAATGGCTCTTTTTTATTCTTTTGGCATATAATAAAGATAGATAGATGATTTTTCATCAAAAGGGGGGCTTTCAATGAAAAAAATTCTAGTTTTAATGGGCATTCTTTTGTGTATGCCTTTTTTTATCGTAGATGCAACACCACCATCCTCGATTGATGGTGTTACCATTTGGATTCAAGATGTTGGTTGTATGGGTGAAACACCAACATTAGCTAATTATGTTGATCTACTCGTAGTCAAAGAAGAGGTAGAAGATCGAATATTAACATCAAGAAATATAATCTATCAAGATATGTTTGGACATATTGAAGAAATTGATTATCTTAATGAGACTGAAAATGATTGGATTAGTTATCTTGCATACGTTGAAGGTGCAACCCTACAGTACGAAAGCGCGTGTAGCATGACATTTATGGTTGAACCAGATCATTATCAGGAATATATGTCGTTTAAGCTCGTATATTTTGATGATGAGGGAAATACGCTTTTCATTTCTGATGAAATCGATAATGTGATTGCTTATGAGAATGAAGCAAGGTACGGTGAAATTCAGTTCACCCCTTCAAATGACTATCATATCGAGAATACCTATCACATATCAGGTGGATGGGGATGGATCTTCGCGTTAATTTTAGGTCTCTATATAGGAAGAGCTCTTCTGTGGATTTTCTCAGGCATTGCAGGGATTGCATTACTTTATGCGATTATTTATGTTGCAGTCGTTCAAATAAAACGACACAAGAACCGTAACAACTCATAGTTTTTTACGTCAAATAGTAGATATAAAATCATAGACACGTAACCAGGCGTGTCTTTTATTCTTTTTTTACTCTTTTTTTGCTTAAAATCGTTGACATCGCGCATGATTCGTTATATAATAAACACGCTGCGTTAAGAGCGCAAATTTCGAACAAAGCGATGGCTTAATAAAGCCGTGAAGATTTTGTAAATCAAAAAAAGAAACACATGGATATGTGTCAAAAGAAAGGAGATCTACAAATGCCAACAATTTCGCAACTTGTTAAAAACGGAAGAACGGACAAAAAGTACAAATCAAAGTCACCTGCACTCGGCTATGGCTTCAACAGTTTACAGAAGCATGAATCCGACTACAGTTCACCACAAAAACGTGGGGTTTGCACACGTGTTACAACCATGACACCAAAGAAACCAAACTCTGCTTTACGTAAATATGCCCGCGTTCGTTTAAGCAACCAAACCGAAGTCACTGCGTATATTCCAGGGATCGGTCACTCACTCCAAGAACACAGCGTCGTGCTGATTCGTGGTGGTCGTGTTAAGGACCTTCCAGGGGTACGTTATCATATCGTTCGCGGTACACTCGATGCGTCTGGTGTTGCTAACCGCAAACAAGGACGTTCTAAGTACGGTGCTAAGCGTCCAAAGGCAGGAGCTGCTGTTAAACCAGGTACAAAACCTGCAGCAAAACCCGCTGGTAAGAAGTAATAAACAAACAAAAAAACATTCAATCATTTATTGATCAAAAGAAAGGAAGAAGGTGAACTCATGCCACGTAAAGGACATGTCGTAAAACGCGATGTTTTACCAGACCCAATTTACCAATCAAAGCTAGTTACCCGTGTTGTCAACACCATTATGGAAGACGGCAAAAAAGGTACAGCTCAAGGCATTCTTTATGGTGCGTTTAACCGCATCAAGGAAGTAACTGGACGTGAGCCCATTGATGTATTCAATGAAGCTATGGCCAACATTATGCCTGTTATCGAAGTTCGTTCACGTCGTATCGGCGGACAAAACTACCAGGTTCCAACAGAAGTTAGACCTGTAAGAAAAACTGCATTAGGTTTGAGATGGTTAGTAAGCTATGCACGCTTGCGTAACGAAAAAACCATGGAAGAGAAATTAGCGAAAGAAATCATTGACGCATCACAAGGTTTAGGTGCTGCAGTGAAGAAACGTGAAGATGTACACCGCATGGCTGAAGCAAATAAAGCATTTGCTCACTATCGCTGGTAATTAAGGAGATTTATTATGCCACGTGTATTCCCATTAGAAAAAGTCCGCAATATCGGCATTATGGCCCATATTGATGCGGGCAAAACGACAACGACTGAGAGAATCCTCTATCACACTGGTAAGATTCATAAGATCGGTGAGGTTCACGATGGTGCTGCTACTATGGACTGGATGGAACAAGAACAAGAACGCGGGATTACGATTACATCTGCTGCAACAACAGCATATTGGCGTGATCACAAGATCAACGTTATTGATACCCCAGGTCACGTTGACTTCACGGTTGAAGTTTCAAGATCACTGCGTGTACTAGACGGTGCTGTCACTGTTTTAGATGCACAAGCCGGGGTTGAACCTCAAACAGAAACTGTTTGGAGACAAGCCACCGAATATAAAGTTCCAAGAATCGTGTATATCAATAAGATGGACAAGATTGGTGCTGATTTTGAGCGCGCTATCAAGACAATTCACAATCGCTTAGGTGTTAAAGCATATCCGATTCAATATCCAATTGGAGCTGAATCAGATTTCAAGGGTATCGTTGATATCATTGAAAGAACAGCGATTATTTATGATGGATCTGCAGACGAAGCAAGCAAGCCTGTTGCTATCCCTGCACACCTCGTTGATGTTGTCGAAAAGAAAAGAGAAGAACTCATTGAAGCGATTGCTGACTTTGATGAAGAACTCATGATGAAGTATTTAGAAGGTGAAGAAGTTACTATTGATGAAATCAAGAGTGCCATTCGTAAAGGTACGCTTGCCGTTAAATTCTTCCCTGTATTATGCGGATCATCCTTCAAAAATAAGGGTGTTAAAAAGATGTTAGACGCTGTTGTCGATTATCTTCCAGCACCAACCGATATTGATTCCGTGATTGGTCACGACTCATACGGTAACGAAGTTGTACGTCACCCATCTGATGATGAACCATTTACAGCCTTAGCATTTAAGGTAATGACTGACCCTTACGTTGGTCGTCTAACATTCTTTAGAGTCTATGCTGGTACCATTGGTGCAGGCTCATATGTGTTAAATACAAATAAGAGTAATAAAGAACGTTTTGGTCGTGTGCTTCAAATGCATGCGAACCATAGAGAAGAAATCAAGGAAGTTTTTGCGGGTGATATCGCAGCTGTTGTCGGCTTAAAAGACACAACAACCGGTGATACTTTAACTGCAGAAAAAGATGATATTATTCTTGAATCAATGCATTTCCCAGAACCTGTTATCAACGTTGCAATTGAGCCAAAGACAAAACAGGATCAGGAAAAAATGGGTGTTGCATTACAAAAACTTGCTGAAGAAGATCCTACATTCAAGACCTTCACTGACCAAGAAACAGGTCAAACGATTATTGCGGGTATGGGTGAGCTCCATTTGGAAATCATCGTTGACCGTATGAAGAGAGAATTTAAGGTTGAAGCTAACGTTGCTGAACCTCAAGTATCTTATCGTGAAACCATTGCTGGTGAAGCTGATATTGAAGGTAAATTCGTTCGTCAGTCGGGTGGTAGAGGACAATATGGTCACGTTGTGATCAAGTTCGAACCAAACCCAAATAAAGGTTTCGAATTCGTTGATAAAGTTGTTGGTGGTGTCATTCCAAGAGAATACATTCCTGCAGTCTTAAAGGGATTAGAAGAAGCATTACCTAACGGTATTATCGCTGGCTATCCTTTAATCGACGTTAAAGCAACCCTCCATTATGGTTCATACCATGATGTCGACTCCTCTGAAATGGCATTTAAGATTGCTGCATCAATGGCACTCAAAGAATGTAAAACAAAGGCGAACCCCATCATCTTAGAACCTATCATGGACGTTGAAGTTGTTGTTCCAAACGATTACGTTGGTAACGTGATCGGTGACTTAACATCAAGACGTGGTCGTCTAGAGTCACAAGAAGGACGCGGTAACGCGGTTTCCATTCGTGCTTTAGTACCGCTTTCTGAAATGTTTGGTTATGCAACATCACTTCGCTCAAACACACAAGGTCGTGCAACATTTATGATGCAATTCTCACGTTATGAGAAGTGTCCAAAATCGATTATGGACGAAATTGTGAAAAAACGTGGATCAAACTAATCCACTTGCAAAAATGTATATTTTAATATACAATAAATATGGCTATTAAAACAAAACAAAGAAAAAATAAACTCAATTAGGAGGAAATATCAAAATGGCAAAACAAAAATTTGAAAGAACTAAGCCACACGTTAACGTTGGTACAATTGGCCACGTTGACCATGGTAAGACAACTTTAACTGCTGCTATTACTACAGTATTATCTAAACAAGGTCTTGCAGAAGTTAAAGACTATGCATCTATTGACTCAGCACCAGAAGAAAAAGAACGCGGTATTACAATTAATACAGCACACGTAGAATATCAAACATTAAAGCGTCACTACGCTCACGTTGACTGCCCAGGTCACGCCGACTATGTTAAAAACATGATCACCGGTGCGGCACAAATGGACGGTGGTATCCTCGTCGTATCAGCTGCAGACGGCCCAATGCCACAAACGAGAGAACACATTCTACTTTCTCGTCAGGTAGGCGTGCCCAAGCTTGTTGTCTTCTTAAACAAGTCAGACATGGTTGATGATGAAGAATTATTAGATTTAGTTGAAATGGAAGTTCGTGAACTTCTTACTGAATACGATTTCCCAGGTGATGATATTCCTGTGATCAGAGGTTCAGCTCTTGGCGCATTAAATGGCGATCCAAAATGGGAAGCTACAGTACAACAATTAATGGATGCTGTTGACTCTTATATCGACACTCCAGTTCGTGAAACTGACAAACCATTCTTAATGCCTGTTGAAGATGTATTTACGATTACTGGTCGTGGTACAGTTGCTACAGGACGCGTTGAACGCGGTCAAGTTAAAGTTGGTGACCAAGTTGAAATCGTTGGTATCACTGATACAAAGACAACAGTTGTAACTGGTGTTGAAATGTTCAGAAAGTTACTTGATTATGCAGAAGCTGGTGACAACATCGGTGCACTTCTTCGCGGTATTACCCGTGACCAAGTAGAACGCGGTCAAGTTCTTGCTAAACCAAAATCAGTTAACCCACACTTCAGATTTGAAGCACAAGTATACGTTCTTTCTAAAGAAGAAGGTGGACGTCATACAGCGTTCTTCTCAAACTACCGCCCACAATTCTATTTCCGTACAACTGACATCACTGGTGTGATTACACTCCAAGAAGGTACTGAAATGGTTATGCCAGGTGACAACACAGTCATGATCGTTGAACTTATTCACCCAATCGCTATCGAAGAAGGTACAAAGTTCTCTATTCGTGAAGGTGGACGCACTGTTGGTGCAGGTTCCGTAGTTAAAATTCTTGAATAGTAACTAAAAGAGGCTTTTGCCTCTTTTTTGTTTAAAAATGGTAGAAGATGTGATGGATTTAATTTCATCACTTTTTTTCTTCTCCTATGATAAAATAAGATTACAAAAAGGATGGTAAGACATGATCATTGATACACACGCACATTTGAATATGGAAGACTACGATTTAGATATTGATTATGTCTTAGGCAAAGCTTTAAAACAAGAAGTTTCTAAGGTGATTGTGATCGGTATGGAAGATGTTTCAAATCGGGTTGCGATAAAACTTGCAGAAGAGCATGATATGCTTTATGCAACCGTTGGAATTCATCCGGGTTATGTGGATGATGACCAGGATGTTGAAAGGCTTAAAGACTATTTAAATCATTCAAAAGTTGTAGCCATCGGTGAGTGTGGTCTTGATTTTTATTGGCGAGATGACAATAAAATCTTACAAAAAGACGTTTTCCAAAAGCAGATTGAACTTGCCATGGAATACCAAAAGCCTTTAGTGATTCACACAAGAAATTCATTTCAAGAAGCATATGACATGGTTTTACCGTATAAAGGTCAAATCACAGGTGTATTTCATTGTTTTTCAAGTGATCTTGATGATGCCAAAAAAGCAGTTGAGTTAGGGTTTATGATAGGCATTGATGGACCCATTACATTTAAAAATAATGAGACATTAAAAAAAATTGTTGAACAGATTGATTTAAAACATATCTTAGTTGAAACAGATAGTCCCTATTTAACCCCAGCACCTTATCGTGGTAAACGTAATGAACCTGGAAATACACGATATGTGGTTGAAAAAATAGCAGAAATTAAACGGATGGATATCCATGATGTCGCATCCATCACAACAGATAACGCAAGACGACTTTTTCATATCAAGGAGGATTAGCATATGCGTAAAAAAGGATTATTCATCTTCATGTTATTATTAACAAGTTTGATGCTTGTAGGATGTAATTTAGAACTGATTGCAAACCGCGTTGAAGTTCCTTATGTATCACAAGCAACATACGAACAACTTAGAATGAC
>MIDA01000022.1:0-10901 GCA_001830045.1 Tenericutes bacterium RIFOXYA12_FULL_35_10
GTTATTTTTATTCGCAGCGATGATACCAGCAACCATCGTTCCGTGGTTATTTTTATTCGCAGCGATGATACCAGCAACCATCGTTCCGTGACCATTATCATCTTCAACGTGAGAAAGCGAGGTTTCGCTCACCACTTTGGTTCTAGCATTATATGAGGTTTGTAAAATACGACCTGTAAATTCTTCATGATCTGTATCAATACCCGTATCGACAATAGCAACAATAACATCTGCTGCAGTATCGATCGATGTCCATGCTTCTGTAACATCCATTAAATCAAGCGCATATTGGTCATTGATATAGGGATCAGAGGTTGTAGGTATCCATTTTGCCATCGGTTTAAGTTCGCTATTATATTCAAAACCGTAAGACAAAAGCGTATCGGATTGTTGATATGAAACGCTATATGTTGCAAACCCGTTCGTTGAATAACTGGTTAACTCTATCTCATGAAGTTCTTCCAATCTTAATGCTTCTTCTTCAGAATCAACTAAAATCATCATTTCATGAAATGAATCACCTAATGAAAATGAGGTAAAAACAAAAAAGCTAAAACTTAATGCTGCTATGATTAAAAAAATGCCTAGCTTTTTCACATCATCACCTCTTCTACCTATTATACGCATAGTATACCTGTTTTATTGGTAGTTTATAAAGCAATTTACAAAAAAAATACCTCAAACGAGGTATTTATAATCATTATTTCTCTTCTATCTTTTCTTCAACTTTTTCGGTTCCTAAATACTTAGGTAATTCCATACCAGCCATTTCAAAGAGTTCTTTCATCGGTGGAATAGATTTAAAGAGTGAAGATGCAAATTGAGAAGTTGATGATGCACCATCTTTAGAACCTGAATCCCAAACTGTAATCTTATCGAACTTAAGATTCTTAATGGCTTCAACTTGAATTTGAACGAGTTTTTCTAACTTATCTGCAATCAGTAACTTCACTGCAGAATCTGGATTATCTCCAGCTGAACTAACAATTTCTTTGAAACCTTCTGCTTGTTTTGATAAGATCTCAAAATTACCACGTGCTTCAGCTTCTAGCTTAGCAAAGATCGCATCAGCTTCACCTTGAGCTTTTCTACGAATTTCTTCAGCAAGTGCTTCTGCTTCAATAACACGTCTTTGTTTCTCAATTTCTGATTTGATAATAACGTCCGCTTCAAGTGTTGCTTTTTCACGAGCAGCACGCGCGAGTTCAGCATTTTGTTCAGCAACGTATGCATCTTCTAACGCTTTTGCAGTTGCAATTTTTTCAGCTGTCATTGCTTTTCTTAACGCTTCAGCTTCAATTTCACGACGTAGTGCGTTACTTTGTGAAATATAACCTAATTGGGTGTTTTCACCTTCGATAGCTTTAGCATTCGCAGTTGATACTTGGATACGTTGGTCTCTTAACGCATTTGCTTCACCAATCGAACCGTCTCTATTTTTTTCAGCAACTGATTTTTTAGCATCGTTAATCGCTTTAGCTGCTGCTTCTTTACCAAGTGCTTCAATATAGCCTGATTCATCGTTGATGTCTGTGACGTTAACGTTAATCAGACGTAAACCAATCTTCTTTAATTCTGTTTCAACGTTACCAGATACAGCTTCTAAGAACTTATCTCTATCGGTATTGATCTCTTCAATATCCATGGTTGCAATCACTAAACGTAATTGACCAAAGATAATATCTTTTGCAAGTTCTTGGATTTCAATCATTTTTAATCCTAAAAGACGTTCAGCAGCATTTTGCATGACACCATTTTCTGTTGAAATACCTACAGTAAAGCGTGAAGGAACGTCAATACGGATATTTTGTCTTGAAAGTGCATTGGTTAAATCCACTTGAATGGACATGGGTGTTAAATCAAGAAATTGATAAGCTTGAAAGAATGGGTAAATAAACTTTGCTCCACCATGTATACAGGTTGCTGATTTACTTGTTCCATCATTATTATTACCAACCTTACCATAAATAACTAAGATTTTATCTGATGGACATTTCTTAATACGTGAAACAACAAAAACTAAGAATGAAAAGATAACAACAATAATTGCGGTAACAATGCCCGCAACACCAGCTGGATTAGCTGCAATCCATAATAAACTCATAATTTATGCTCTCCTTATTTTGATTTCACAATGAGTGTTGCTGAATCAAGTAGTCCAACAACTTCAACAGATGCCTTTGATAAAAGATCACTATCTTCTTCAGTTACAGCATCAACTTCAACTAAACGGTCTTGGATAATGAGTGAAACTTTACCTTTTCCGCTTCTCTTTTTAGGAATTCTCATATAAACTGTGCCTGTTTTGCCAACAGCGTTTGCATAGTCGACATTGCCAACAGATTCTAACTTAAGTGTTGCTCTAAAAGCAATTGCTTGCAGATATGCTGCAATCACACCCACAATAACACCAATCAATAATACCAACCAAATGTCTAAACTATCTACAAGTAAGAAGGCAGTCCACGACCCCATCGCAACAAAAACCAAAACGCCACGTAGCGTTAACACTTTGAGTCCAGCAATACCTGATATCGGATCATCATTGATACCATCGACATCCATGTCTGGAATGTCAGCACCATCAAATTCATCTGTCTCAAAGCCAAAAAGCAACAAGATTAAGAATATAATCATGATTGCTGTTGAACTTGATGCAAGAACAAATAGCACCTGCTCTAAGGTACTCATCGAACTCCACCACATATTTGATACCCCCTTATAAAATTTAAAAATATTTTACCATAAAATCATATAGATGTTATATACTATTCTGAAAATTTTTAGGCGTTAATTTTTTTTGTGTAATTCAAACCATGATGTTATTTCTGTTAACCGTTTAATGCGAGCTTGTGGTTTACCACTACGTGATAACTCGTGTGTTTCACCTTTAAACCAAACCAACTTGGTCTCCGTGCCTTGTTCTTTAAGCAATGTATAAAACTGCATGGCTTGTTCAATCGGACAACGATAATCTTGATCAGAATGAATAAATAGCAAAGGTGTTTTCACATTTTTTGTATACTTTATCGGTGATTGTTCATAGAGCTTATCTAAATCTGTTAATGGATGTCCATCAGTTTGATCCTTTGAAAAGTAAAAGCCAATATCTGATGTACCATGAAAAGATAACCAATTCGAAATACTTCTTTGTGTTACAGCTGCTCTAAAACGATTTGTATGGCCAACGATCCAATTGGTCATAAAACCACCGTATGACCCTCCCGTAACAAAGCATTGTTCGGTATCGATTTGAGGTGTTTTTTCAATCACAAGATCTGTAAATTTCATTAAATCATCATAGTCAATGGTACCATATTTACCTCTGATATCAGCGAATGCATCTCCTTTACCATCACTACCTCTAGGGTTTGCATAGCACACAAAATACCCTTGATTTGCCCAGTATTGCATTTCGTGATAATATACCTTACCATATACAGTTTTAGGTCCCCCGTGGATATCTAGTATTAAAGGATATTTTTTCTTTTCATCAAAGTCTTTGGGATACAAGATAAACCCTTTAACCACATGTGAAATGTCTTTATAAAGAATTTCTTTTGGGGTAGAAACATCAACATTTTTGAGAACGTTTTGATTAAAACGTGACATTTGAAGTAGCCGGTTTTCTTGAAGATTGAGTTGATAAAACTCTTGAAGCTTTTGACGATACTGACCGATTGCGTAAAACTGATTATTTGCATAAATAAGCCCATCAATAGCACCATTAAATTGAAACTCCATTTTGATGGAACCATCAAGATTGAGTGAGTGTATTTGACAGTGATCATCTACAGTTGAAACAAAATAAAGTTTATTCCCTATAATTACATCTTTAGCTGAATCACCAAGTCTTACATCACTTCCAACAGTATTCCCAATCGTACCACGATATATCGTTAAAAGTTCTAATTTTTTATGTTGCAAAACAAAGAAATCAGGATTTTGATTGATACCAAAATCTTTCATATCTGTTCCAGCAACTATGATCCGATCGGCAATAAGATAAAGATTTTGAATGCTACAATCATCTTCATGGTATAAAATTTCTGTTTCTTTCGTTTCTAAATTATAAGAAAATACATGCGTTGTTAAACGTTTAATTCCCTTCATTTCTGATCCTGTATAAATGATTTTCTTTAAATCATCAGTTACTTTGACGATACCTACATTAAAACCAGAATCAACTAAAGATTTAACTGTCTTGGTTTCAATATCGTATAAAAATAATTGTTGACGCTGATTTGCTACATGTCCTTGGCCATTAAAGTAGAAAGGTATTTCATTAATATCTTCATATGCTTTTTGTTTTTTAGATTCTGCTAACCATTTTTTACGTTGTTCTGGTGTATCTAGATAAAGATGGTGCTCATCTGATGTTAATGTTGCTTTTAACAATAATTTTTGGTTAAGGACTTTGATAATTGTTGCTGGAAAATTAAACGTATAAGCATGTTCTAGTTTTTGTGTATTTAAGTCATAGCGATAATAAATACTCATTTTTTCTTCTTTAACTTTTTTCTCTTCTGTTTTTGTTTTTTGAAAATTGATTAAAAGTGTATCATCACTTTCAAAAAGATACGACCCTTTATTTTTTAAGGATATCAATTTTCGATGTTTCATTCCATCACTTTGCCAAAGATCATAAGCATAATCATTTTTCTTTTCATTAGCTTTGGCAACTAAAAAACATAACTGATTTTTTGCATCATTGGTTTGTAATCCTGATAGAAATCTAAAATCTAAAAAATGGTCTAAACGTAGTGTATTCATCTTTTCTCCCCTAAAGAAAAATGCCAAAAAATGGCATTTTTATATTATATGATAAAATTTCCTTTTTTAAAGACTTGAACTTCTTTACCATCTTGTGTGAGTCCTACAATTTCCATATCTTCACTACCAAACATAAAGTCTGAGTGGACCATAGAATTATTGTAGCCAATCTTTTCAAGTTCTGCAATCGGTGTGTTTACACCATTTTTAACGTTCATTGGATAAGCACGTCCTAATGCCATATGACAAGATGCATTTTCATCAAAAAGCGTGTTTAAAAAGAGAATACCTGTATTAGAAATCGGTGAATCATGAGAAATCAGCGCGATTTCACCAATATAACGGCTATTTTCATCGGTATCTAGCAAATTCTGTAATGCATTTTTCTCTTTTTTGGCATCAAATTCAACGACTTTACCATCTTTAAAGATGAGATAAAAATCTTCAATAAGTTTACCCTGATAATTGAGTGGTTTTGTTGCTACTACTTTGCCGCGTGTTCCCCACTTATAGGGCATGGTAAATGTTTCTTCCGTTGGAATATTTGGGTTAAAGTAGGCTTTGTTTAGTGCGATTTCTCCACCACCTGCCCATACGTGATCTTTCACGAGTTCAACAATTAAGTCAGTACCAAGTTTGTTTTTAAAGTGAAGGTGTTTGAAATTATACTTATTGAGTACTTCATTATGTTCAAGTAAAATTTCATTGTGTTTTGCCCATTCTTGGATGGGATCATTACTTAATGTCACACGTGATGCTTCAAAGATGGCATTCCATAAAGCTTCAACTGCTTCTTCATCACCTAATTTGGGGAATACTTGTTTTGCCCAAATTGTATTTGGAGCAGCAACAATGGTCCATTGAACTTTATTTCCCATCAAATGTTCTCTAAAAAAGCCAAGTGCTTTTTGTGCAGCAATACCTTGTTTTTGTGCTTTCATTGGATCTACATCTTTATTAAGACCAGGAATTGGTGATGTTACAGAAATGAAACAAGCTCCCTTTTCAACATAATCTTTGTTTTGATCAATCAGCCAGGAAGGAATATTTTCTAATTCTTCTAATGATTGATGTTTTAAACCACTCTTTGAAACGTAATCATCACTCCATTGAACATGAACAGATTTTGCACCAGCAAGATATGCTTCTTCCGCAATTTCACGAATCAATTCTTTGGTTTCAGTTGTCCCTCTAATCACAACAACTTGATCTTTTTGGACGTTTGCACCGACTCTAACGGCAAGCTTTGCGAGCTTGTTAATTAACACTGGATTTGGCATGGTTAAGCTCCTTTTTTATGTTATTTTTGTTTATGAATTTTCTTTTGTTCATACATCTTACGATCTGATAAGTTCAAGACATCATCCATTGTCATGGTTTCATTATAGTCAATCGTTCCTAAACTGTAATCTAGAAATGTAAACTGTGATAAAAATATATCATTTTTCATCGTGATGTTGATTTTATGAATTAATTGATTAACATCAATTTGATTTGTTTGATGAATCATGAAAAATTCATCACCACCAAGTCTCGCAATAAATGTATCATGGTTTGGTTTGCATTCATTAAGAACTTCTGCAAACCTCGTTAATACTTTATCTCCAACAACATGCCCATAATAGTCATTGACATCCTTAAACCGGTCAAGATCAATCATCATGGCACAAAATGGTTTTTTATCTTCGATCAATGAAGTTAAATGCAGTTCAAGCAGTCTTCTTGTATAAAGTTTGGTTAAATCATCAATGTTGCCCGTTGTTGTCTCTAAAAAGAGATAAACAACAATAATAGAAAGTGTTAATGATGGCCATGTAATGAGTAAACCTGGAACAAGTAGTTGAATGATCGAGTTTAAAATAGGTAGTGTCATAAAGGAAGCAAATCCTAAAAGTATTCTTTTAGAAATATGTTTATATCTTCTAATCATGAAAATAATCATGTATGCTAATAAACCATAATTAATTAAATATGGAATGACATAGAGTGGTCTTCGAATATAAAGGTTTGTCGCTTCATTAATCTCAAAAAATAAAGGGATAAACACATTGTAAATCATAAGGATGACTTGAATCACTGCTGGGTATAAGTAGTAAAATTCTTTGATAACTCTTTTTTTAGAGCCAATCATTTTATAGTCCCAGTACGATGCCCATATACCAACGACAATAGTACCAATAATCAACAAGAGTGAATTTAAAAGATATCCCATGACATAGAAAAATAATCCTTCTTTTTGATCAATGAGCCATGTCAAAGGTTCGATGATTACACCTAAAGCAGTTAAAAATAAAATATACTTCACTAAATGTGCTGTAAAACTAAAATGGTCTCGTTTCAAACGTGATGTAACATATAAAATGACCAAGAGAACGAAACTCATGATGGAAACATCATAAAAACTCAATTGATCAATCAACATGAAAGGTTCACACTCCTTCTTGTTGGGTAACCTTGAAGTATTCAATCACACGTTGTTGAGGCATCGGTTTACAGTAATAATATCCTTGTGCATAATCCACATCATATTTCTTAACCATGTCAGCTTGTTCCTTGGTTTCAATACCTTCAGCAACAACTGTTAATTTCAAATGATGGGCTAAGTCAATCATGTATTTCAATACATAGAACTCTTCAGTATCTTCTTTAATCGAATTAATAAAGCTTCGATCAATTTTGATGGTGTCAATCGGCAAACGTTGTAAATAAGTTAATGATGAGTATCCAGTTCCAAAGTCATCTAAAGCAATTGTAAAACCTAAGCGCTTTAGTGCATTAAGAACATGAATGCTTTTTTGAATATCACCAATAATGGCTGTTTCAGTGATTTCAATGTTGAACTTCTTACAATCGATGTGATGATCTTCAATCCATCTGATTAAATCTGCAATAAATTTGTCATTCATCAACATAGATGCTGACAAGTTGATTGATACTTTAAATGAGCGCTTCTTACCCCATTCAGGAAACTGTTCTGCTGCTTGTTTGAATACCCATTCCGTAATATCTTTAATATACCCATTTTTCTCAGAGAGAGAAATAAATTCTAATGGTGGAATAAATCCTTTTGTTGGATGTACCCAACGAATGAGCGCTTCTGTTCCAACGGGTTTCCCTGAATCAAGTTCGATGATCGGTTGGTAATAGAGTTGAAATTCCTTATTTTGAATTGCTAGACGCAGCTGATTTAAAAGCTCTGTCTGTTGCTTAATAACCATGACCATTTCATCATCAAAAATGACAGTTTGATCTTTTCCTTTGGATTTAGCAATCGACATTGCAGCATCTGCATGACGCATGAGTGTAATATAATCTTTCCCGTGATCAGGGTAAAGTGCAACACCTGCACTGTATGTCACAAAGAATGTATCTTCTGCAAGCATGTATGATTTTCTGATGTATTGGAAATATGTTTCTATCGTTGGTAAGAATTCTTCTAGCTCCATCATATCAAAGAATGCTAAAACAAATTCATCACCACCCATACGTGCTAACATATGGGGTTTTTGAATATGACTAGATAATTCAGAAGCAATTGATTTAATAAGCTCATCGCCAACGGAATGTCCTTTAACTTCATTGATGTTTCTGAACTCATCAATATCGAAATAGACAATTCCAATCATGCCGTGATCGCCTTTTTCAGCAATATAGCGGTTGATTGTTTGTTCTAACATGATGCGGTTAGGTAATCCTGTTAACGGATCATAATATGCTAAATCATAGAGTTGATCCTCAAGTTGCAATGATTTTTTATGTCCTTCATCAAGTTCAATGTATGCTTTTTTTAAGTCTTTGATTGTTAAAACATACATATCCATTTGACGATGAATAATATAAAAGAAGATAATTGCGGTAAACGCAACATAAAAAATACCCTTAATCGTTTGAACTATGTCATTGGTTTCTGGATCTGGAAAAATGATTTCTACAATCATGTCAGAGGCGATAATCCAAGTAAAACCCATGATGAGATAGATAAAGATAATTTTAATGGCTGCAAACGTTGAGTTTAAATGTTTTTCAAGTGATGCATCGGATTTATTGTTTTTTGGTTGTTGGCTAGTCATTGATTTCACCTCTTTTTCTATATTATACATGAAAATAAGGTTAACTTAAGTATACTTAAGGAATTATGTACAGATTATAAAAAGAAAAAGCCAAAAGATGGCTTTTATGGTTGATCTACAGCTAGATTTTTGACCCAATGCTCTTTTCGGTATCGTGATAGACCGAAAATCATTTTTGGTATATCAAGTGCTTGAACAATGAGAAACATCATTGTTACTGGTAAACTTGTAAAATAGGATAAAACTAAGGCAATGGGCACTGGGATTATCCACATATATCCGGCATCCATTAAGAAGGTTGATCTTGTATCTCCACCTGCCCTTAATGTAAAGTAAAGTGTGACATTAAATGAAAATACTGGAATAAATAAAGCATTGATTCGAATGTTAAATTGAGCAACTTCTTTTGTAAGTTCAGATACACTATAGATATTTAAAATAAAGAATGAAAGAATAAATAGAATAATTCCCGCCGCTCCAGCAACCATGACGGCTGTTGCAATCAATTTTTTTGAATTATCTCTTGCTTCATCAAGTTCATTTCGTCCAAGTGTATTTCCAACAAGTACTGCTACTGCAGTTGCTATCGCCCCAAAGGTAACAAACACTAACTGTGAGATTGCACCTGTGATATTCATTGCTGCAAGTGCATAATCTCCTCTTCTTGCATAGGCATGAAGAAAAGCGGTTTGTCCTGTGGACCAAAAGAGTTCATTTAGCAATAAGGGTAATGCCATGACAATCATTCCACTCAACAGTTTTTTATCAATATGAAGTATCTCGCGTAGTTTTGTATTGAAAATTTTACCATTCCGTTTGAGTAAAATTAAGATAAGTAGAACTTCCACAACACGGGAAATTGCTGTTGCTATTGCTGCACCTTCAACACCAAGTGCTGGAAAGAATAAATGTCCAAAGATAAGAAAATAGTTTAATATTGTGTTTGTTAAAATAGCAACAATCGATATAATAAGTAGAGGTTTTGTGACACCAGTTTCTCTAAATGTATTAGATACAGCTACCGATAGAATCCATGCAAATGAACTCCATCTCGCATAAGATAGATAGGTCAACGCTAAATCAATCGTTGTAGGATTATTCGTAAAGATCATAATCAGTGATTTACCAAAAAGTGAGAATATGACAAATGCTAGTAAGGCAATCATAAAGCCGACAATCAATTTAAAACGAAAAGTTTGTTTAAGCTTATCATAATCCTTAGAACCAAAATATTGCGCACTAAAAACACCAGCACCACCTAGTGCTCCAAATGTAATTAAAATCACAACAAAATAAAGTTGATTGACAATCGCGACAGCACCAATGGCTTGGTCGCTTAATTTACCAACCATAACGTTATCAACTAATTGTACAGATGTTGTGATAAGTTGTTGTAGCACCAAAGGTGCTGCAACTTGAAATAAAGTTTTATAGAATGCTTTATCGCCAAAATATTGATGCATAATAACCTCTCAACCTCAACATTATAGCATGACCAATTCTTATTAATCAATGATTGCGAAAGAATAAAAAAAAATCCTGCAAATGCAGGATTTCATCGATTAGGGAATATCAATGATGCGTAATGTATTAGTTGAACCATGCTTTTGTGCCCAACCGGAAGTGATGATAATCGTGGTTCCGGATTTAAATCCGAAATCTTTTGCTACTTCTATTGCAACACTATCATAAAGTGCCATATCGGTAACATTATTCTTCATCGCGGAGAATACACCCCAGTAATAGGTTAAACGCTGGCATGTCTTTATGTTATCTGTAACTGCAATGATGGGAACCGATGGTCTAAATTTACAAATACGTTTTGCTGTACCACCTGTTTCAGTAAACGCGATAATGACTTCTGCTTTAGGTAGCGCTAACGCTGTTTGGCTAACTGCAATACCGATTGCATCGTTAACGGTTTGTTGTGATGAGGCAATGGCATTACCTAATTTTTCTTTATAATTAATGTGATCCTCAATCGCTTTCGCAATTGTATCCATCACAAGCACTGCTTCAACTGGATATTCACCAGCTGCAGATTCACCCGATAACATA
>MIDA01000022.1:10919-16096 GCA_001830045.1 Tenericutes bacterium RIFOXYA12_FULL_35_10
AAAATCGCATTTGCAACGTCAGATGCTTCAGCACGCGTTGGACGTGGTGAGTACATCATTGATTCTAACATATGTGTTGCTGTAATAACGGGCTTACCTTTTTCATTAGCCATCTTTATAATACGCTTTTGATAAAGAGGAACGAGTGATGTAGAAACTTCAACACCTAAATCACCACGAGCAACCATGACACCATCTGAGACTTCCAAAATGGATTCAAGATTGTCGACGCCTTCTTGGTTTTCAATTTTAGCGATAAGTTCAATATTTGTTTTGCCACATGATTTTAAGATTTCACGAATAGCTAAAACATCTTCTTTTCTTCTGACAAATGATAAAGCAATCATATCAACATCCATCTTTGCAGAAAAAACGATATCATCGTGGTCTTTCTTTGAAACGAATGGCATTGATAATTTTACGTTAGGTACGTTAACACCTTTTTTAGTTTTAATTGATCCTGAGTTGTTGACTTCACAATAAAGAATGTCTTTTGTATTATCAAGTATGGTCAATTTCATTTTGCCATCATCGATTAAAAGATAATCATCTTTTTTGATATCTTCAAAAAGTTCAGGGCAATCAATGTGAAATCTTTCACGATTACCAAGGATTGGCTCTTTATGAATTTCTACACGATCTCCTTTTTTGAATGTGGCGATATCGTTTTCGAATTTACCCGTACGGATTTCTGGTCCTTTTGTATCAGCTAAAATACCAATAAAACGTTGTTTCTGCTTTGCAATCTCACGAATCATATGAACACGTCTTCCATGTTCTTCTTGATCAGCATGCGAATAATTTAAACGTGCGACATTCATACCAGCATCAATCATTTTGCTAATCATTTCAGGATTATCGATTGCTGGTCCTACTGTACATACAATTTTAGTTTTTCTTTTCATGTTTACCTCCTGTTAATCTCAATCCTATTATACATGAAAAATACAATGATTGCTATCATGAACTAGGAGAGTAAGCGATTTCAATTGAAATGAATTTGAAAAAAAGAAGTCATTGAATGACCTCTTTGCGAGTTTCGTATAAATCGATGAAGATTTGTCCTATTTCAGGATCAAACTGAGATCCTAAGTTTTTTCTAATTTCTTCAATCGCTTCTTGATGTGATAAAGGCTTACGATAAGGACGCTCTGAAACCATCGCATCATATGAATCTGCTATCGAGATGATGCGCGCTCGAATTGGGATTGTTTTTGCTTTTAATCCTCTAGGATAACCTTTACCATCAAAGCGTTCATGATGCGATAAAATATCTTGAGCTATTTCTGCATACTCTGGTGTCGTTGATAAAATGCGATAACCTATTTCAGGATGTTTTTTAATTTGTTCCCATTCGCGTTCATCAAGTTTTCCAGGTTTATTTAATATGGCATCATCAATCGCAATTTTACCAATGTCATGAAGATTACTGATAGCTTTTAAGAGTTGAATTTCCTCATTTTGCATACCTAAAGCCATACCGATATGCGCACAAATGGTTGAAACACGTTCTGAATGTTTTTCTTCTCGCGGATTTTTTTCATGTAACGTTTTTAAAATAGTTTTTATGGTTTCATTGCGATGTGAAGCTACTTCAAAGAGTTTATGTGCATACATATCATCTTCTGACTGCTTCAACGATGTTTGAATGGAATCTTCACCGTTATTCGTTGAAATACCAAAGGATACTGAAACTGCCATGCCTTGAACCGTTTTTTGTTCAATTTTTTCTTTAGCATCATCAATGAGATCTTTAGCTCTTTCAAATGATGTTCTTGGAAGAAGGATGACAAACTCATCACCACCAATTCTTGCGATGCGTGATTCATCTTTGAATACGTGAATAAGCTCATCAGCAATCGTGCATAGGAGTAAATCCCCAGCATCATGACCAAAGGCGTCATTCATAATTTTTAAGCCGTTAATGTCTGCGGTAATGATTGTCAATGGGTAATATTTGTCTTGTGTCAAACGTACTAATTCGTCTGTAAAGTAACGTCGGTTATGTAAATTTGTTAATGGATCTCGGTAACTTAAATATAAAATAGATTGTTCATACTTCTTACGTTCACTAATATCTTGTGAGAACACAGTAACGCCAATGATATCTCCGTGATCATCAACAATTGGGGAATACTGTTCTTCTAAATATTTATCAACATCTGTTTCAATCAAGACTTCAAATGTATTAAATTCACCTTTTAATGAACGATCTACACATTCTTTAATACGATTTTTCATACTCACAATGTTAATGTATTCGATAAAATTATGACCTTTTTCTATTTTTACTCCATAATAATTTTCCATCGAGTGTTGATGAAACTCATTAAATGATAAATAGTTGTACTGTGCATCAAGTGCAAAAACTTCCATTGCTTTGGTTGAGTCAATACTTGCTTGAAGTAAGAGTTGTTGACGTTTGACTTTTTCTTGGGCAAGAAGTCTTTCTCTTTGATATGATACGATTTGTGCCAAGACCATCGTCGTGATTGGATAAAGTGTCAAATACGGTAAGACCATCTTTTGAATGATATCCCAAGCAGTTGTCCAGGGTTGAATGGCAAGGAAACACAGCAATGTAATAATATGAGCAACAAAACCTAATAAAAGATAATTTAACCACGGTTTCATTGGAGGAAGCCCTCGTTTAATTCTTGGCCATAAAAGACCTAATGAAGACGTCGTTAAAATGGTCAATACACCTGCGTATATGCCCGAGCCACCTTGTGATATGCGGTACGCAAGTGCAATAACTGCAGCAACGCCTGTTGTGATTGGACCAAAGAATAAACCTGTAACTACGAGTAATACGCTACGCGTATCAAAGAATAGTCCCTGGAAGTATAACCATGAATTACGCATGATTAATATACTAATAAGTCCAATGACAAAACCTAAAAGAACAGCCCGCCAATGTTGCTGTTTGCTTTGTCTATAATTTGTTGCTGTATAGATAATGGCTAATCCAAACAACAAAATCGCGTTATTAATGAGATCGTTGAATATGGTTAATGCTTCGATTAAAAACGTCATCATGCACCTCGTCTACATTACAAAATTATTATATCATCTGCTTAATCATTCTAATCCATCGTAATTCTTAAGTTATTCTTAACTGAAACATTCTTGAAATATTGAAAAAGCACCAGCAAGGGTGCCTTTACATTTAAAACCGCTTTGCGTCTGAGTTGAAATCTAGATGAAGTTCTTAAGCTGTATATTTTGGATGAGAAGGTATCTCAACTACTGATATAACCTCAAATGATGAAAGTTCGATTCCCCACTCTACAATCTTTTCCATCATTACACCTTTGAGTCTGGCTTGCAACGCGAGTTTTTGTTGAGAGATGCCCAACGTGCCATAAAGTTTGGCATATTGTTGGACAACCTCAACGAGTACTGCTCTCATGAATTGGTCCACATTGTGATCGTGATAATCTCGTTCATCCACAATCCGATAGTTCACATGCATGCTAAGTGAGACTTTCGGTTCCCCTTGTATTTCGATGATTTCACGATTGAGATGCAATTCTCTGTTGATATCATAGACAATCAACTGATCAACGAAAGGAATAAGGAAGTGGACACCTGGAGCAATCGGTTTATAATACACTCCATAGCGTTTAATCATTCCAATCTTGTTTGCAGGTATCATTTTGAATCTCGTAACAAGGTAGATTGTTATGGTTGAAAAGATTAACATGGATAAAACGCCTAAATATTCTTGCATAGCAATCCTCCTTCTAAAAAATCTAAAATGACACTATCTCACATATAGTTATAACATCCATAATTCAATAAAAACAGGGCGTATACGCCCTATTCGTACATAAAATCAGTGAGTTTATGTATAATTTTTGATGATATTTAACCAACTATTTGTTTTATGCTAAAATTATAGTATTCATTATTCAATTCAAGGGGGAGAACAATGAATAAATCAGTGAGTTTTAGAAGAGAGCCAAGTCATTTATCAAGAGGTTTAGTGTCAAACGGCAAAATTGTCATAGTGAGAGCTCCTACAAGTGCTTTAAAAGGGGTTGCTGATAAAGTAGGTCAAGCAAGAGCTATTATGAATGAAAATCAGGATAATCCTTTTGTCAATGGCACACTTTTTAATCAAGAGGTTAAAATGGAGAGTGAAGATGATATTTTTGATACACGCTTAAAGTCTAGTAAGTTAAAGAAAACCAAATGGCATCATCCATTTAGGCAATCACTTCTCAAGATTTTTATACCCATACTTGCAATTGCTGGTGCAATCTTGTTTGCATTTCTTGTTACTTATTTGGTTTTACAAATCATATAGTTAAATATGATCCGCTCATGACAAAAAAAAGCCCCTGACCTAGGGGCTTAAAATTTTTATGGAGCGGGTGATGAGAATCGAACTCACGTCATCAGCTTGGAAGGCTGAGGTTCTACCATTAAACTACACCCGCAAGATAATGGTCGGGAAGACAGGATTTGAACCTGCGACCTCCTGGTCCCAAACCAGGCGCTCTACCAAGCTAAGCTACTTCCCGTAATGGCGTACCCAAGAGGACTTGAACCCCCAACCTTTTGATCCGTAGTCAAACGCTCTATCCAGTTGAGCTATGGGTACTACTCTTGAGTTTAATTCCACTAAAAACTCTTATTGATAACGCATTGCGCATTGTTATAAAATCATGGTGACCCGTATGGGATTCGAACCCATGAGTGCATGCGTGAAAGGCATGTGAGTTAACCGTTTCTCCAACGGGCCAACGTACAAGCGCATATATAATTATACCAATTTATTAAGAATTGTCAAGACAAAATATAAGGTTTTTATTTCTTTTTTTCTGAGCCGCATTTCACATATTTTCAGGCTCTAACAACATGTTCTTTTCTAGATAACTGCTCTTTGATTCCCACTTTCTGGATTGCCATCTGAATACGACAAAACCAGCTCGAATAAGCTCATCAAGTGTATAAGCGATGTAAATTCCGAACAATCCAAATCCCCAGTAGATACCAAATAAATATGCTGCTGGAACTGCGATTCCCATCATACTCATAATCGCTATGACAAGCGGATAAGTCGTATCTCCAGCAGAGCGGAGCGCTTGAAGTGTTATCATATTGATGCTTCTTCCAAACTCCAAGAGCAGTGCAATCCAAAGAACTTTTCTAACTGTATCTATAATAAT